>JANMJJ010000115.1:0-12020 GCA_031371325.1 Akkermansiaceae bacterium
GATCCTGTGATGGGTGCCCGCCTCGGCGCACAGGGCCGAATCACTGCCAAGGAACGTTTCCACCCCAAAATCATCGCGGAAGAGCATTTGAAGATCTATCGGGAGGTGTTGGCTCCTACAAGGTAGGGCGGATCCGGCCCGGTCCGCCCACTTCACCATTTAAAAAGGTAGGGCGGATCCGGCCCGGTCCGCCCACTTCACTTCTTCCGCCGGAGGCTATTCTTCCTCTTTCTCTTTCACCACCCAGCCGCACCGCCATGCGGCGGACAAGTGGGTCCGGCGAGCCGCCGGTCCCTACCTTGGGTAGGGCGGATCCGGCCCGGTCCGCCCACTTCACTTCTTCCGCCGGAGGCTATTCTTCCTCTTCTCTTTCACGCCCCAGCAGCACCGCCATTCCTCTGTCCTCTGTCCTCTGCCATGACAATCGATCAACGCCTTTCGAATGATCAATGCCTCCGCATCATCCGGGCCTTGGCTCATTTCAATCCTGCGGTCATCTATATTTTTGGTTCATTTGGTGGTCCGGCACAACACCCGGAGAGCGACATCGACATCGCCTTTCTTCCCTCGGTGCCTGCGGATCCCCTTGATTGTTTTCATATCTCCAATGATCTCGCGAATCAACTGGGACATTCCATCGACCTGGTAGATCTCAAGCACGCCAGCACGGTTCTGGCCAAAGAGGTTTTTCTCACCGGAAATGCTCTTTTCATCGGCAATCCAGCAGTGCGGCAGGAATTTGAAATGCTCGTGCTTGCGGATTACGCCCGCCTCAATGAAGAACGCCAATCTGTCCTCTCGCCATGATCGACGATATCGACTTGAACAAAGCCGCAATCATCCGCCGTTGTCTGAAACGCATCGCGGAGGAATACCGGGATGATCCAGACCGGCTCGATGATTTTACGATTCAGGATTCCGTCATTCTCAATATCCTCCGCGCCTGCGAGGCAGCGATCGATCTCGCGATGCATCGTGTGGCGCAAGGACGCCTTGGAATTCCTCAAGCCAGCCGCGATGCCTTCGAGCTGCTCGTTCAAAACGCCATCATCAGCCAAGCCTGCGGCACCGCCATGAAACACATGGTTGGATTCCGCAACATCGCGGTTCACAGCTACCAGAATATTCAAAATCCGATCCTACAAGCCATCGTCAGCAAGCACCTAGCAGACTTCGAAACATTCCTCACAGAACTCTCTCTTTAGTCCCCGCTCTCCGCCTTCCAATCTCCAATCTCTGCTCTCTCCCCCATGCCCCGCATCCATCTGGTGACCTACGCGACGCCGCGCTTCCGATTCCGGCAGCTCGTCCTCGGCGCGTCTGCCAGAATCAATGGTGTGGCGGATACCGTGACCTCATGGACGCCAAAGATGTTGCTCAAGGCGGGATTCGAGAAGCGCTGCAAGGACATCAAGCTATCGGAACGGGGCTCCGGATTCTGGGCTTGGAAGCCATTCATCATTGATGCCAAACTCCACGAGATTCCCGACGGCGATCTGGTGTTTTACTGCGACGTCGGACGCATTTACCCTTTCAAGTTGCTGGATCAGCCAATAGCCCCCTTCGTCCGCTGGATGGACGACCACCGGCAGGATGTGATGCCAGGAGTGAAAATTCCGTGGAACGGAGACACCTCCGTATGGACCAAACGCGAAGCCTTGGTGGCGACCGGAATGGATCGAGCAGAAATTCATGCCACACCGCCGGTGCAGGCGAGTTTCTCAATCTGGCGGGCAGGGCCGCAGAGCCAGGAATTCATCGGCCAATGGCTCGAACTTTGTACACAACGCTCTTTAATCAGTGACGATCCTAGTGGTGAAGGGCTTTCCGAGTTACCCGGCTTCCGCGGGCATCGGCACGACCAGGCATTGCTCACCTTGTGCTGCCTCAAGCATAGCCTTGCTGGCTTGGATCTGGGGTCCCAAGAGCCTTCCATCGATACCCGCCATCCGTCTCAAGTTTCGCGCTTGAGGTTTGGTGAATCAGCGGGAGGCAGCTCACCGGCAGGCCGGGTACTCCGCGCCGCCGTCTGGCCTGTAGAACAACTCGAACAACGGGTCCGTCATACAGTGAAGTTCGAAAAATCCATCCAAGAGTAAATGCTAGGGCGGAGCGATTCGAACTAACGTGACGACGTAAAGTCGTGGTCTCCAAAAATCGCGCGGGCCGAGATGCCCCATCATACCGGAGCCTTTTGAACACTCGATAAGATCAAAAATTCCACTCAGTCCCACTTGCCCAACAAACTCTGTTACTCCATCCCTATGCCAAAATTACTCGTCACCGGATCCTCGGGCCTCATTGGCTCGGAAGTCGTCATTCATTTCGCGCGCAACGGGTGGGATGTCCATGGCGTGGACAACAACCAGCGTGCTGTCTTTTTCGGCCCTCAGGGGGATACCCGCTGGAACCAGCAGCGCTTGATAGAAACCTTGGGCAAAGGCTTTGAACATCATGAGGTGGATATCCGCGACCGGGCCGGCGTTCTCAACTTATTAAAGACCGTCAAGCCGGATGCGGTGGTCCACACAGCCGCACAGCCTTCCCACGACCGCGCGGCGGACATCCCATTCGATGATTTCGACGTGAACGCCGTAGGGACGTTGAACCTGCTAGAGGGCGCCCGCCAAGCGTGCCCAGAAAGTCCCTTCGTCCACCTTTCCACCAACAAGGTCTATGGCGACCGGCCTAACACCATCGCCTTGAAGGAGATGGAAACCCGCTGGGACTATGACGACCCCGCCTACGCCGATGGGATCACGGAGGAGTTTTCGATCGACCAATCCAAACACAGCCTCTTCGGCGCATCCAAAGTGGCGGGTGATGTGATGGTGCAGGAATACGGACGCTATTTCAACATGCCCACCTGCTGTTTGCGGGGCGGCTGCCTCACCGGCCCGAATCACTCCGGCGTCGAGTTGCACGGCTTCCTCAGCTATCTGATTCGCTGCAATCTGGAAGGCCGCGAATACAAGGTTTTCGGCTACAAAGGAAAACAGGTCCGTGACAATATTCACTCGCACGATGTCGCGTGTTTCATCGAGCAATTCATCGCCGCCCCACGGATCGCGGAGGTTTATAACATTGGTGGTGGTCGTGCGAACTCAGTCTCGATCCTGGAGGCGTTCTCGCGAGTCGAGAAGTTTACCAATCGCAAACAGGTCTATACCTATGTGGATGAAAACCGCATCGGCGACCATATCTGCTACATCAGCAACCTCGCCAAGATGCGCCAACATTACCCCGGCTGGGACATCACACTCACTCTCGATGAAACGATCCAACAGATCGTGGAAAGTCACCGGGCACGCGCCTAAGCCAGCTCCATTCACTTGATGAAGATTCTGATCACAGGTATTAGCGGTTTCGCCGGCTCAACACTGGCGCGGGAGTTGCGTCTCCATCGGGAGGGCGTGGAAATCGTCGGCATCGACAACTTATCCCGTAAAGGCAGTGAGGAAAACTTCGACGCGCTGCGTGCCGAAGGAATTGACGTGAGACGCGGCGATGTGAGGGAGCCCAAGGATCTCCAGCAATTCGGCGCGGTGGATTGGCTGATCGACGCCGCCGCTAACCCGTCCGTCCTAGCAGGCGTGGACGGCAAGACCGGCCCCGCCGAACTGTTGGACCATAATCTGGTAGGCACCATTCCCATGTTGGAGGCCTGCCGCGAATGGAGCGTGCCATTCACCCTGCTTTCCACCAGTCGTGTCTATTCCATCCCTGCCCTGCGAGCGCTGCGGCTGGCAACGCAAGGGGACGCCTTCACCCTTGAAGCCGGGCAAAGCATCGATGGCGTTTCCCACCGCGGGATCACCGAAAAGTTCTCCACCGAAGCACCCGTCTCCCTGTATGGCGCGTCGAAGCGGTGCGCGGAGCTGTTAGCCCTTGAATACAGCGCCACCTTCGATTTCCCGGTCTGGATCAACCGCTGCGGAGTGCTGGCGGGTGCCGGACAATTCGGTAAGGCAGATCAAGGTATCTTCTCCTTCTGGATTCACTCGTGGTTGCAGCGCCAGCCGCTCAAGTATCTCGGCTTCGGCGGGCACGGCCACCAGGTGCGGGACTGCCTTCATCCGCGTGACCTCGCTCCCCTGTTGTGGAAACAGTTCGATGCGGGAATGGGTGGCGATCGCCCGAAAACCGTCAATGTCTCCGGCGGGATCGCAAGCGCGATGTCACTGGCGCAACTGAGCACATGGTGCGCGGCAACCACAACTCCCCATCATGTCCTGCAGGATGGCGGTGAACGGGCCTTCGATCTGCCTTGGGTGGTGCTCGACAGCGCACTTGCCGGGCAGATATGGGACTGGAAACCTCAAATCCCGCACGAGGCAATCCTCCTTGAAATTCTGAATCATGCCCGCTCACGGCCCGACTGGCTGGATCTCAGCCGATAGAAGCATCTCTCATCATAACGCGGGCACTGGGAGGAACAGTCGCTCCTCTTATCCGGTCCGGGATCTGGTCCCAAGCCGCCGCTTCTCTAAGGTTCACCCAATTATGACAACTGCCATCTCTACCACCGAGCCCGTGAAAAAACTCCCGCCCGCTCCATTGAAACTTTTGAGCGTGGTGATTCCGGCCCGCGATGAGGAGGGGTGCATCCGGAGTACTGTCGAACATCTGCATCTTGAACTCAGCCTCAATCAAGTTCCCCATGAAATCGTCGTCGTGGATGACGGCAGCAGCGACAGCACCTGGGAAATTCTCACCCAACTCAAGGAGAAGATCCCCCAGCTCCAACCTGTGCAAAACACTGTCCGCCATGGCATCGGCTGTGCGATTCTTCACGGTTTCGCCTCCATGAAAGGCGATGCTGCGGTGATCATGATGGCGGACGAATCCGACGATTGCCGGGATGTGGTTCGCTATTGGCACCTGCTCAACGAAGGCTATGACGCGGTATTCGGTAGCCGTTTCATCAAGGGTGGCGGTGTCATTGACTACCCAACCCACAAAATGATTCTGAACCGGATCTTCAACCGCTTCATCCGGACGTTGTTCCAACACGGCCTCAACGACACGACAAATGCCTTCAAAGCCTATCGGAAGACAACGATTGACGGTTGCCAGCCGCTGATCTCCCCTCACTTCAACCTGCTGGTGGAGTTGCCGTTGAAGACCCATATCCGCCGCTATTCATGGACCACCATCCCGATCACCTGGCGGAACCGCCGCAGCGGGGTGGCCAAGCTCAAACTTAGGGAAATGGGATCCCGCTACCTCTTCATCGTCCTCTATTGCTGGCTGGAGAAATTCTTCAGTCGGGGGGACTATATGAAGAAGAACGGCTGATAACTTGCAGCCCCTCCCTTGAATTATCTTATGAAAAACATCGCGAAAATACTCGGCAATGAAAAACAGGTTTACCTTTTACTTGGCTTTCTGATCATTGCAGCCATCGCATTTCCACTCGCTTGCGCATGGAAAGGCCACCCGCTGTACCGCGACATCCATCTTGGAACGGCCGTTGAATACAGCAAAACTTCCATCAATATCGCGAACACCCAGATTATCGGGTTTAATGCAACACAGACTCCGACGATCCAGGAGTTTCCGATCTGGCAGATGCTCGCCGCCGTCGCGCTCAAAACCCTGGGCCCCTGGTGGGGATGGGCGAATGTGGTTTCGATTCTAATTTTCATCACCTCGCTGTATCCGCTCTACATGCTTGGAAAAGCCTTGATGGGTCAGCGAGGCGGTTTGTGGACTCTTGTTTTCTATCTAACTCAACCGCTGATTTTCACCTACTTCGGCCTCGCCAGCACGGACGGGACAGCCCTCACCGCTTCCGTTTGGTTCTACTTTCTCGGGTATCGGCTTTTATCCGCGCCGTCTTTCTCCATCCTTATATGGTCGGGCGCATTGCTTGCGGGGATATTGACCGCCCTTCTGAAACTCCCATTCTTTATGGCATCCGGCATCGGACTATTTTGTTATCATTTGGTCCTAGACCGCAGATCCATCAAAAATTGGACATCTTTGGCATCCGTCGGCCTGTTGGCTGGCATCGTCTTTCTGGCGTGGACCAAATATACGGATAAACTGCAAGCGGGCGCGGTTTTCCCCTTGGTGGACTTGCGGCTTTCCAACCCGGAAATGATCTATTGGTATTTTGGTGATTTGAAGTATCGCCTCTCCTCCGGTGTCTGGCTCAAGGGCGGATGGAGAATCCTCAATGGTCTTTTTGGAAGTTTCATCCTTGTGGGGCTGGCTATGTTGGGGGTTTGGAGATCACGCCCCCTCTGGCTTCCGCTTTGTTTGATCTTCGGTGGCGGAATCACCACGTTGATATTCACCCATCTTGTCCTTCATCACGGCCACTACTACATGATGTTTGCCCCAGCCGTTGCCATGCTGTGCGCAAATTCCTTCCTCTGGATGAAAGATTCCTTCGAGATGAATGAGCGGAAGGAATGGATCCTAGTGGCTCTTGTCGGTCTCCTTCTCAGCCTGTCAGTGGTGCAGGGAATTGTGGGGATGAAAATCACCCTGGCATTGGATCCTTACAACCAGAGAGTCGCATCGATTGTGGAAAAGTTCACAACACCCACCGATAGAATTCTGATTCAGGGTGGTGGATGGGGTGGCGATATACTTACCCGTTCGGCACGAACCGGTCTTTCCATTTGGAAAACGAGCTTTTTGGAAGATCCTGAGAATTTGAAAAAACTGAAGCATTTGGGCTATAATAAACTGGTGATGATCAGCGAATCCCCAATGCTTCATGCCATTCAGGCGACCAATCCAGGTCAAGCCGATAAACTGCGGGAACTTTATCAAGTGAATCGCACGGCAGTCGCTGAGAATTGGCCTGTTTTGTATCAAACTGAAGACGTGGTGATTCAAGAGATCCCCTAGCGCAACTGAGAAGATGGACGCCCGGAGGATTGATGCAATCATGACCCGGTGCCTTTTTTATGGATTGCAGCCCGAAGCCGTCCGCATATCCGCACTTTTGACATAAGTTCACTTGTCGTGGTGTTGACGATCATTCTCCGCAAACCAAATTACGCACGTCGGAATGACTCAAGCCGTGGATCTGGATTTCACCATCGTCACCGCAAGCTATAACTACGGACAACACATCGGAGAATGCTTGAAGAGTGTTGCGGAACAGGAAGACGTCACTCTGGAGCATCTGGTGATGGATGCCGGCTCCACGGATGACACGGCGCAAGTGGTGGCCCGCTTTCCCCATGCCTCGTTTTTCCAGGAGCCCGACAAGGGCATGAGCGACGGGATCAACAAGGGATTCCGCAAGGCCAAAGGGCGATGGGTCATGTGGCTGAACGCGGACGACCGGCTGAAACCGGGGGCATTGAAGGCGGTGAAGAATTTTGCGGGAACTCTTCCCCATGCGGATGTGATCTATGGGGCGTGGGATTTCATCAACGTGGAGGGTAATTTCCTGCGGCGGATGGGGTTGTTTCCATTCCGCAAGCGCATGCTCATCCAGCATGGCTGCTACATCGGTTCGACCTCGTGCTTTTTCCGCCGTGAAACCACCATCGACTGCGGCTTCCTGCTCGACATTCATTTCCGGTATTGCATGGACGGTGATTATTATGCGCGACTGGCAGTCGCGGGCAAACGCTTCGCTTACTTGCCGATTGTGTTGGCGGATTTCCGGTTGCACGGGCAGAGCATCAGCCAAGCCAATCTGAACTCGCGGGAAATGCCCGGGTTGCTGCGCTTGCAGCATCAAATCGCCGAAGTCCGGGCGATCCGCCGTGCCCATGGTTGGAATTTCGGCTCCAGCCGTGAAGTGACCGACCTTGCGGACGGAGTGCTTTCACTGATGTTCCGACTCCAACGAGGCCTGCTCAAGGCACTGCACTCACACCGCTTGCGCGAACCCAGTGCCTGAAGCGGGTGAAACTGAACGATCCTTTGATGAAGAATCAAATTTTTCTTGAAAAATCCAATGAAAAACGGCCTACCACTTGCGCGATGCAATACGTTTGCGTTCTAAACCCATAAGTTCCTATCCATGAAAAACAAACTCGTCGTCGTCTGTGGTGCAGGCGGCTTTATCGGTGGTCATCTCGTGGCCGATTTGATCAGTAAAGGCCACACGCGGATTCGCGCGGTGGACATCAAGCCGTTTGAAGAGTGGTACCAACATTTTCCCGAAGTGGAGAATCTTCAACTCGACGTGAGCTTGAAGGAGGCCAGCGAAACGGCCGCCGAGGGTGCGCAGGAAATTTACAATCTCGCCGCCGATATGGGTGGCATGGGCTTCATCGAAAACAATAAGGCGCTCTGCATGTTGAGCGTGCTCACGACGACCCACCTGCTGATGGCGGCGAAGAAATTCAACGTCCCGCAGTTTTTCTTTTCCTCCTCCGCCTGTGTTTACAACGCCGACAAACAGCGCGATCCAAACGTCACGGCACTGAAGGAAGAGGATGCCTATCCAGCGATGCCCGAAGACGGCTACGGTTGGGAAAAGCTTTTCAGCGAGCGGATGTGCCGCCACTTCCGGGAAGACTTCGGAATTGCGGTCCGCATGGCACGTTATCACAACGTTTACGGCCCACACGGCACCTACGATGGAGGGCGGGAAAAAGCCCCCGCAGCGATCTGTCGCAAGGTCATCGAAGCGAAACTATCCGGTGTCCACGAAATCGAAATCTGGGGCGACGGACATCAAACCCGCAGCTTCCAGTATATTGACGATTGCGTCTATGGCACGCAGGCCATCATGCACAGCGAAATCACCGAGCCGCTTAACCTCGGCAGCAGCGAGTTGGTGAGCATCAACCAGCTCGTCGATATCGTCGAAGACATCGCCGGATTGAAGTTGAACCGGAACTACAACTTGTCCGCGCCAAAAGGGGTGAACGGCCGTAACAGCGACAACACCCTCATTGAGAAACTGCTCGGATGGGAGCCTAACATCCGCCTGCGCGATGGGTTGGAAAAAACCTATGCCTGGATTTACGACGAGATGACGGCCAAATAATACGACACCGATGTTAATCTCAATCATCACCCCTAGTTTCCGCAATTCCGACTGGCTTAAACTCTGCATCGCCTCGGTCGCGGACCAGCAGGGGGTGGAGTTCGAGCACATCGTCCAGGACTCGTGCTCTGACGATGGAACGCAGGATTGGCTGCCGCAGGATGACCGGGTGACGGCCTACATCGAGAAGGATGAAGGTATGTATGATGCCGTCAACCGGGGATTCAAGCATGCCAAAGGAGAAATTCTAGCCTATCTCAATTGCGATGAACAATACTTGCCCGGCGCGCTCAAGGCGGTGCATGATTTTTTCGAGGCAAATCCCGATGTCGATGTGGTGCTGCCCGATACCGTGGTAACCAATCCCGAAGGAGAATACATTTGCCACCGCCATTCGCTCGTGCCTTTGTCGCATCATCTCTGGCTGCGCTTCAATGTAACGACCTGCTCCTTGTTCATCCGTCGGCGCGTCATCGATGACATGAATCTCTACTTCGACACGAAGTGGCGCGATCTTGGTGATGTTTTCTGGATCATCGAAGCCGTGCGCCGCGGAGTTCGCTTCGCCACATTGCGGACATTCAGCTCGGTTTTCACCGAGACGGGTGACAACATGAACCTCAAACCGAACGCGCTGCGCGAAAAAGAGATCAAGCGTGAAATGACTCCCTCTTGGGTCAAAAGGATGTCGCGATTCATCATTCTCCACCATCGGTTAAGGATGCTTGCGAGCGGTGCATTCACTCAATCCCCTTTCAGCTACTCCGTTTACACACTTGCCGATTGCAGCCAGCGCAAGACCTTCAACGTCTCGCGCCCTTCCGGGCTTTGGCACGGGCGTTTTTAATCCGCCGTGGAATCATCAAGGCTCTCGGGAAATAGAGGGGCAAGACCTTCACTTGCGACCACGGCCTCGGGTTCTCAAGGTATGCGGAGATTTCCAACTGGCAGCACAATGGGCTCGCCCTGTCCCTACGATTCATCAGGAGAACAATCCCCACATCCATAACTCACCCATTCCGAATCTTCATGTCCGATTCCCACATCTCCACCCTGATCATCGGTGCCGGCCTCACTGGCATCAGTTGCTCTATCCATTTGGAAAAAGATCACTTGTTGGTGGAGGCCGAGCAGGAGCCCGGTGGCATCGTTAGAACCCGGATCAAACACGGCGGCTTCTATTGCGACGGCACCGGCCATTGGTTGCATCTGCGCAATCCGGAGATGAAAGCGATGGTTTATGAAGCGCTCGGCGACAACATCGTGGAATACACCCGCAAGGCCCGGATCTTCTCGAAGGAAGTCCACACCTTGTTCCCCTTCCAAGCCAATCTGGCAGGACTCCCGGATGAAGTGATTCTGGAGTGCCTCACCGGATTGTGGAAGGCCAGGCACCCGGAAGACTTCGGCGCGGAAGCCTGCGACACGCCGTCGTCGAGTTTCGGTGAGTCCATTCAACGACTCTTCGGTGAAGGGATCTCCAAACATTTCATGACTCCCTACAATGAGAAATTGCTGGGGGTTCCACTCACGGAGATTTCGCCCCGTTATGCGGAGCGCTTCGTGCCGAAACCTTCGATCGAGGACATCTTCAACGGGGCCTTCGGATTTTCCAAAGAGTCACTCGGCTACAACGCGACCTTCATCTATCCGCGCACCGGCGGCATCGGTGCCCTGCCCAGTTCGCTCGTCGATCACTTCAATGTCGCGCCCGAATACGGAGTCCGCGTGACCGGCATCGATCTCGATGCCCACACGGCGGAACTGAGCGATGGCCGCAGTGTCCACTATGAGAACTTGGTCAACACCATGCCTCTCGTCAATCTTCTCAAGCTGCTGAAGAAGACGCCGCCAGCCATCGCTGAATCCGCGCCCAAGCTGCGTGCGACCACCGTCCACTATTTCGACGTGGGAGTGCGCGGGCCTGGGGCGAGCGGCTCGGATTTCCACTGGGTTTATTTCCCCGAGAGCGAGTTTGTATTCTATCGGGTAGGCTCCTACTCCGCAGTGTATCCCGAGTTGGCTCCCGAAGGATGCAGGAGTTATTACGTCGAGATTTCCGGCGGCTATGAGGAGTTCAGGGAGGATCTTGAAGGACTCAAAAAGCGGGTGATCCAGGATCTCATCAAAGGAGGCACCTTGTCCGCAGACGATGAAATCCTGTTCATGGATTTGTGCGAGATTCCCTATGCCTATGTGTTGTTCGACAGCCATTACGAGCAGTCGCGTGCCACGGTCCTCGACGAATTGGCGAAACACGATGTGCAGTCCTGCGGCCGCTGGGGCGGCTGGAACTATGGCGGCATGGAGGACGCTTTGCTCGAAGGCCGTGGCGCCGCACGGCTCATCAATGACAAGGCCGCCTCCATTTGATCACGCCGACAGCCTCCGGAATGAACGCGCTTAGAACCTTGATGATCGCCTATGCCTGCGACCCCGACGGGGGTGGCGAGCACTGGCTGGGATGGGGCTGGGCCAAGGAGGCAAGCCGCGACCATCAGGTGGTTCTGCTCACCACTTCCAAGGCCAAACCCGGTCTTGAGCGTGAAGCGGCCAAGTGCGGCATCGAGTTGCACTGCCTGGATGTGCCTAACTGGATCCGCTGGCTGAGCCGTTTCCCGCCCGGCGCGGGTGCTTGGTTGCGGAAGTGCTGGTGGCAACGGATGGCGCTCAAACTCGCCCGCAAGCTCCATGCGGCAAAGCCCTTCGATATCGTCCATCAGACGACGTTTCATACCTTCCGGATTCCGTTTTCATGCTCGCAACTCGACATTCCATCAGTCTGGGGACCCCTCGCCGGTGGCGAGTTCGTGCCACCCGGTTTCGATCGCTATCTGGGACATGCGGCGGCCGGAGAGCGCAAGCGGGGGGGCTTGAACCGCCTCAATCTCAAAATGCCTTGGGTCCGAACATCGCTTGATCGGTGTTCGGCGATCCTCGTCTCCAACCGCACCACTCTCAACTTTCTACCCGAGTCGGTGCATGGGAAATGTGTGGTGATGTCGCCCAACGCCCTCCGCGAAGAGGACATCGGCGAGACTCCTCCCGA
>JANMJJ010000169.1:0-3089 GCA_031371325.1 Akkermansiaceae bacterium
CCGGGACGATGAATTTGGGTTTCGGCGGCTCGGGAGGTGGCGGGGTGCCGTCGGGGATCTCGCCGAGGATGCGGGCGGTGGTGAGGGGCGCCAAAGTTGTTTCTGACTCACGGGACACCGAGCTTGGATCGTCCTGCGAATGAGCCAGCGTGGCGGCGGCCAGCAGGATCGGGATGATTCTTATAGTGAGTTTCATGGGAAGACGGATGATGTCCTTCCTGGTGGACGGGGAGTTAGAAAAGCCGAACGCAGTCGACCGCGATGGCCTTTGGCAGACTCCCCGAAGGCAGTCAGCTTGGACATGCGCCACCGCCTCCCCGGCCGTTTATTCGGGTTTGCGGCATCGTTTGCGGCCGATGCCGACCGCAGCGTTCGAGGTTTTCTAAATCCCCATCCATCGAAATAGACAAACGCACTCCGTGGCACGAGAGATGGAACGACAAGTAAATTTTGCACGTTGTTGTGCATTAAATCTGATTTCACCCATGGACGCTATGGCGGCGTTTATCAACGATCTCCACGATTCATACCAATTCGTCGGTTTTCAAGTGTCGTCTAGCATTCCCTTTAGCCCGCCGAAAAAATTCTCCAGCTCGTCGGAGCTCGGTGCTGCGCCGAGGATATCGTCGTAGGTGGTGTGGAGCAGGTGCTCGTCGTCGAGTTCGCCGATGAAGCTGCTGGGTTGGCAGCCGGTTTCCTGGCCCCATTTGATGCGGGTGGAGCAGTAGGTCATGGTGAGCTGGTCCTGGGCGCGGGTGATGCCGACGTATAACAGGCGCCGCTCCTCGTCCTTGGTGCCTTCCGCGATGCTGCGGGTGTGGGGCAGGAATCCTTCTTCGAGGCCGACAAGGAAAACGATGGGAAACTCCAGCCCTTTCGATGCGTGGAGCGTGATGAGAGTGACGCCGAGTTTTTTCTCAAGATCCTCGTCATCCTTGTCCGAGGCGAGGGCGCTGTGGTCGAGGAACGACTGGAGATTCTTGCCCTTTTCGACGTGTTTGCGAAGGCTGTCGATGACGCTGAAAATGCCTTCGCCGCGTTGCTGGCGCTCGCTGTCGGTCTTGCAGGCGCGCTCGATCCACGGCAGGTATTCGATTTCTTTGACTAGGGCGTCGAGTACGTCGGCGGGATTTTCGCGGGCGATCTCGATGCGGTTCTTTGCCCCGGCGATGGTGGCGACGAATTCCTGCACGGCGTTGGCCGACTTACCACCTAACTGGTCGGTGAAATTGGGATCGCACAGCGCCTGCCAGACCGACTCATGATGCTCGCGGCTCCAGTCGGTGGCGAGCACGGCGGTGGATTGGCCGATCCCGCGGTTGGGCGCGTTGAGCACGCGCAGTAGCGGCACATCCGCGTCGGGCGAGGCTAACAGTTGGGCGTAGGCCAGCACGTCGCGGACCTCGCGGCGGTCGTAGAAACTCTGCGCACCGACCATCCGGTAGGGCATCTTGCGCTCGCGGAACGCCAGTTCGAGTTTGCGGCTCTGGCCGTTGGTGCGGAACAGGATGGCGAAATCTTCCCACTCGCTGCCGACGGCACCTTTGGCCGCCATGATTTCCTCGGCGATGAATTCGGCTTCCTCGTCGTCGCCGGGCATCGCCACGATGCGCACTGGATCGCCGCCGGGGCGGGTGGAGCGGAGGATTTTCTCGCGGCGGCCGATGTTGTGCTTGATCAGGCTGTTAGCCGTGTGGAGCACCGCGTGGGTCGAGCGGTAGTTTTCCTCCAGCCGGATGATCTTCGGGTTGGGGAAAAATTTCTCGAACTGGAGGATGTTGGCGACTTCCGCGCCGCGCCAGCCGTAGATCGACTGGTCGTCATCGCCGACGACGCAGACGTGATAGGGCGGGCCGACGAGCTGTTGCAGCAGCCGCATCTGGAGCGCATTGGTGTCCTGGAACTCATCCACGGTGACGCGGGTGAAGCGCTTGCGGAAGATTTCCCGGACATCGGCGTGGTCGCGCAGGACTTGCTCGCCGAGGCATAACAGGTCGTCGAAATCCACTGCGTTCTGGGCGCGCAGTTCGTTCTGATAGGCGACGCCGAGCATGGCGAAGTAGTCGTCCTCCAGATCGCCGGGATCGACGCCGAGGTTCTTGCCTTTTGAAATGGCGGAGAGCACCTCGTCCGGTTTGACCTTTTCCGACGAGCCGCCTTTGCGGACGAGGAGTTGTTTCATCATCCCGACTTGGTCGGAGTGGGAACAGATCGAGAAATTCTTCTTGTAGCCGAGCTTGTCGATGCCGCCGCGGAGGATGCGGACGCAGAGCGAGTGGAAGGTGCAGACGGTCATGGCGGTGGCGGCCTTTTTCGAAACCATGCCGCCGATCCGCTCGCGCATTTCGCTGGCGGCCTTGTTGGTGAAGGTCACGGCGAGGATCTCGGACGGGGCGATCCGCTTCTCCAGCATGTGGGCGATCCGGCAGGTGACGGTGCGGGTCTTGCCGGTGCCGGCACCCGCGAGGAGCATGACCGGGCCGTCGAGCGCGCCCACCGCTTCGCGCTGGGCCTGGTTGAGGGAATCGAATGAAAACGAGGAAGCCATCGGCGGGCGGATGCAAGCGGGAAGGCGGCGGAGTGGCGAGTGCGGAGTTGGGAGAATTCAAGCGAAGGAACGCCTGAATAAATTGGCTACTTTTGCCTTGCCAAGAGGGCGTCGATCCCTAGTTTGCCCGTCCCATGCCAAGAGTCGGAGGAAAAGCAAAAACACGGAAAGCCGTTGCCAAGCGTTTCAAAGTCACTGGGACAGGGAAGATCCTACGTCGTAAACAAGGAGCTCGTCACTTGCTGCAAGGCAAGAACAGCAAGCGCAAGCGCAGGCTTGGGCAAGCAGCATTGGTCTCCGATGCTGACCTTAGAAACGTCCGTGAGAACCTTCCTTTTTCCCGGTAACCTGGAAATCGCAGCAACGAATAATAGTCCCGTCCGCTTATCGGACGGCCTTTACACAGCCTGATCCCGCGAGGGAGACACGAACAGTCGAGACTGTGGAAGGAAATGAAAATAACGGTCTGTTCAAACTGAAATAATACCAAATGCCACGTGCCACCAACTCACCGGCCAGTCGCAAGCGTCGCAAGCGCACG
>JANMJJ010000174.1:0-26278 GCA_031371325.1 Akkermansiaceae bacterium
GCGACTTTCTTGCTGTTCGCGATCTCGATGCCGACGGTGTCCTTGCCGGGAATGGGGGCGAGGATATTGATCCGCTCGGCACAAGTGGCGCGGGCGATGTCCGCCTCAAGCTGCGAGATCCGGGAAACTCTCAAGCCAGTGGACGGGTAGATCTCGTAGCGGGTAATCGTCGGACCACGGGTGATGGGTCCGGCCGTGACCTCGATGCCGAATGCCTTGAGCGTATCAATAATGACCTGGCGAGTCTCTTCCTTGTGATCATCATCCGCATCCGAGTCGTCCACCTCGGGCAGCGGGTCTAGCAAGTCGAACTGCGGGATCTGGTAGTTCGGGAAACGGCCCTCTTGGAGTCCCTGATGCTCCGGCGACGGCTTGCGGCTAAAGGGGTTTTTCCCGATGAGTTCGGGGTCAATGGCACGGCGCTGGGAAGCATCGATGATCTCAGGTGTGGGAATTTCGCGCAGCGGCAGCATCGCCTGCGGGTCTTCAGCCGCCGCTTTGGCTGAGGTCGCGGATTTGGTGGACTCGCGGTCCTTGCGGCGTTGCTCGCGTTGGCGTTCGCGTTCGGCGAGCATCTCGGCCTCGCGGGCGGCGACCTTCCCGGTCTCGCTGCGGCTCGCCTGGTATTCATGGAATTTCCGCCGAGCCAGCCGGTAGCAGGCCTTGGCGAAACGCACCGGTTGCTGGCCGGTGAGCATGATCACCGCCACCAAATAGGCTCCGCCAGTGAGAACGAGCGTGCCGGCGCGGCCGATGACGTTGGTTAGGACGAAGCCGCCCAACCCGTCGCCGATCACCCCGCCGGGACTGTTGTTCAGGCCGCACCGTTCCGCCCAATCCTTGAAAAAGAAATCTGCGGCGTCGAGCCAGGCGGCAGCCGCGATCAGCAGGATGCAAAACCCCAGCACCGCCCGCGGCCAGATTCGTGCGTCGAAGGCCAGCTTGATGATCCCGAACCAGATGAAACCCACCGGCAGCAAGTACCCTGCCGCGCCGAATAACAGGATCTGGACGAACCCGAGGACCCCGCCGACCGGACCAATCAGATTTTCCCCCTTGGCTCCGGACTTCCCGGCAAATGCCTCCAACGGCCCCCACCTCGGCAGGTCCGCCGGACTGTATTTCACCAGCGACAGCAGCAACAACAAACCCGCCGTGATCCAGAGGATTCCGGTGATCTCGTTCGACCATCGTGTCGGTTCGGGGACTTCGCCCCGCTTCTTGTTGTCCTTGGCTGCCATCCGCTTCGCTGCGGGCACAGCATCCCCCGACTCCCGCCCGGGGGCAAGATTGTTTTCATAGGTGAAAAATAAGGGATTCCGTAGTAATCCGCGCTTGGTCCACCAGCCCAGCCAGACAAACCTCGCGCCGTGCGATTGCTCACGCTGAAAATCCAAGAACCCCTGCCCGGCCTCGTCCTGCCGCAAATGGCCGCCGACCATGGTCCAGAGGAAGCCGCCCGCCGCTACCGGGCCATTGTCGTGACCACCCTCCGCCAGCTCCGCGGTCTAGCGGATGCGCGGCTCCGGCTGGCCGTCGAGCCTGACGATGCCCACGAAGCAGTGCGCTTCTGGCTGCTGCCCCGCTTGGCGGAAAAATGGCATGCGTGCGATGCCGTCTTCCGCAGCGAGGGCTGGGAAATCGACTTTGGCGGAAACTCCGATCATTTCCCGATCCACGCCTCCGGGGAAATCCTCTGCCCTCATCTCGGTGCCCGCTGGGTCCACGCCGCGTTGTTAGGGTTGGGCCGCACGACCCACCGCGTTATCGGCCCGGCCATCGACGGCGGCGAGTATTTCCGGGCGCACGCGGCTGAAGCTCCGGTCGATCTAACGCCTCGAATCCTCCCGGAGCTCCCCATCATCCAAACCAGCGACCATTGGCACCAGGCTCTCGACAGCGCGCTCGGACCCGCGTTGAAGCGGGCTTGGGAGGAGGAGGGCTAGGGTAAAATCACTTCTTCACGTCCGCATTCCGAACCCGACTCATGGTTAGCCTCCAAGATTTTATTGAAATTTTGTCACTACCGTCCCACAGGCTGAGCAAGGTGCGTCTGGAGCCTTGAATTTGCAAGACCCTGAGCGTGATTCTGGGATATGCCGATTGCATCTTTGCTGGAGAATCTCGATCTACCTTTGATCTAATGCTCCCATGCTGTCCCATAGGATTATGTTCTGAGAGGCGTTCCGACCCACAAACACATGCCCGCACCACATCTCTCTTGCATCTTCCCCGCTGAATCCTGAATCTCACCGCCCCTCGCCATGCAACTTCTCGAATTCGAAAAACCCGCCGCCGAACTCGAACGCGAACTCGAAAAGCTCCGCACCAAGTCCTCGTCCCAAAACATCGACATGTCCGCCGAGATTTCCATCATGGAATCCAAACTCGCCGAGACCCGCGCCAGGATTTACAAAAACCTAACACCGTGGCAGCGCGTCCAGATCGCCCGCCACACGAACCGTCCGTTCATGCTCGATTACGTCTCCCTCGCCTTCACGGATTTCAGCGAGCTTCACGGCGATCGTCACATCGGCGATGACGCATCCATGCCCGGCGGTTTCGCCCGCATCGGCGGTCGGCGGGTCGTCGTCATCGGCCATCAGAAGGGCCGCGACACTAAGGAAAACCTCAAGCGCAACTTCGGCAGCGCCCATCCCGAAGGCTATCGGAAAGCGATGCGCCTGATGAAAACCGCCGAGAAATTCGGCCTGCCTGTTATCACGATGATCGACACGCCCGGAGCCTTTCCCGGCATCGGTGCCGAGGAGCGCAACATCGCCGAAGCCATCGCCTACAACCTCCGCGAAATGATGCTGCTCAAAGTGCCGGTCATCGCCATCGTCCTCGGCGAGGGCGGCTCCGGCGGGGCGTTAGGCATCGGCGTGGCCGACCGCGTGATCCTGATGGAAAACGCCTACTACTCGGTGATCAGCCCGGAAGGTTGCGCCGCCATTCTCTGGAAACACCGCAAGCACGCGCCCGAAGCCGCAGACGCCATGAAACTCGTCGCTCCCGATCTCCTCACGCTGGGTCTCATCGACGACGTCATCGCCGAACCCACCGGCGGTGCCCATCACAATCACCAAGCCGCAGCCGAAGCATTCCGCGACAAGGTCATCTCCCATCTCGACGCTCTATCAGCACTCTCCACCGCGCAGCTCCTCGACGAGCGCTACGCGAAATTCCGCAGCTTCGGCGAGTGGCAGGGAAAATAATCCATTCATAACCCGCCTAAAGACATGGCCATCAAAGTAGGAGTCATCGGAGCAGGCGGAATGCTGCAATACCACGCCGCGGGCTTCCGCCAGGCAGGAGCGGAAATCGTCGCCGTCGCCGATCCCGCGCCTAGTGCCGCCGCCAAGGCCACCGCAAAATGGGGCATCGCCCAAGCCTTCGAATCCGTCGATGCCATGCTCGCGGAGTGCAAGGGACTCGATGCCGTTAGTATCATCGTCCCTAACAAATTCCACGCGCCGCTCGCGCTCCAATGCCTCAAGGCCGGCAAGCATGTCTTCTGTGAGAAACCACCCGCGCTCAAGGCCTCCGAAGTCCAAGAGATGATCGCCGCCGCCGATGCCGCAGGCAAGAAGCTGATGTTCAACTTCAACAACCGCGCCCGGCCCGAGTCGCAGGCGATGAAGTCCTACTGCGACGACGGCACCGTCGGCACCATTAATTCCGCGCAAGCCAAATGGATCCGCCGCACCGGCATTCCGGGCTTCGGCGGTTGGTTCACCACCAAGGAACTATCAGGCGGCGGGCCGGTCATCGACCTGCTCCACATGATCGACCTCGCCCTCTATTTCATGGGCTATCCGGAGCCGGCCCACGTCCTAGCCAACACCTTCGACACCTTCATCACCGACAAGAATTTCAAAGGCCCGTGGGGCATCCCCGACCGCGCCGATGGCACTAACAACGTCGAGGCCGCCGCCCATGGCTTCGTCACCTTCAAGACCGGCCAAGTTCTAACGATCCAAGTTTCGTGGGCGGAAATGGTCAAGCGCGAGGAAGTCTCCGTCGTCTTCCAAGGCACCAAAGCCGGTGGCAAAGTCGAGCGCCTGTTCGGTCGCGACGGTCTCGATGAAACCGCCATCGACACCTGCGAACTCTACGTCCAGGAAAACGGCAACAGCGTCAACCGCAGCATCGTCACGCCCGCCTGCGAGGACATGGGCCGCAGCACCTCGGCCCGCAATTTCATCGAAGCCATCGAAGGCACGGCCGAGCCGCTCAACACTCCGGACCAAGCCCTCCGCCTCATGAAAATCATCGACGCGCTCTATCATTCCGCCTCCACCGGCAAGCCCGTCTCCATCTGATTGCTTTTCCATCAACCATCAACTACCAACCATCAACTCCCTTCAAATGAATCGCAAACTACGCATGGGCATGGTCGGCGGCGGACGCGGTGCCTTCATCGGCGCCGTCCATCGCATGGCAGCAAATCTCGACGGCAAGATCGAACTCGTCGCCGGTTGTTTCTCCTCGGACCCCGAGAAATCCAAGCTCTCAGGCGCGGATTTTTTCCTCGATCCATCACGGGTCTATTCCTCCTACGCGGAAATGGCCAGGGCCGAAGCCGCGCTGCCGTTAGGCGAGCGCATCGACTTCGTGACCATCGTTGCCCGCAACGATCTCCATTTCCCGGTCGCCAAGGCCTTCCTCGAAGCCGGCATCCACATCGTCTGCGAGAAGCCGATGGCGTTCTCTCTGGCAGAAGCCAAGGAGTTGAAAAAACTCGTCGATGCCTCCGGCCTCGTCTTCGCCCTGACCCACAACTACACCGGCTATCCGATGGTCAAGGAAGCCCGCGCGATGGTCAAAGCCGGCAAACTCGGCCGCATCCTCAAGATCGTCGCCGAATACCCGCAAGGCTATGCGATCAGCGCACTCAAGGAACAAGCCGACGGCGCGATTTCCAACTGGCGGATGGACCCGAGCATCGCCGGGATTTCCAACTGCATCGGCGACATCGGATCCCACGCGGAAAACCTCGCCCGCTACATCACCGGCCTCGAACTCGAACAAGTCGCCGCCGATCTCAACACCTTCATCCCCGGTCGCCCGTTAGACGATGATGGCAGCATGTTGGTCCGTTATGAAGGCGGCGCGCGCGGCGTGCTCTTCGCCTCGCAGATTTCCACCGGCGATGAAAACAACCTGAACATCCGCGTTTACGGCACCGAGGCCTCGCTCGAGTGGCACCAGGAACATCCCAACGAACTCGTCGTGAAATTCGCCGAAGCCCCACGCCAAATCTGGCGGCGTGGAAATAGTTACAACGGCCCCGAAGCCGCGAAATACACGCGCCTGCCTTTCGGCCACCCGGAAGCCTTCATCGAAGCCTTCGCCAACGTCTATCTGGCAGCGGCGGAAGCCATTGCCGACCATCTCGCGGGAACCTATCCACGCGCCGAAGGCTACGATTTCCCGACGGTCGATGACGGCGTGGAAGGCATGGCCTTCATCGAAGCTGCGGTGGCATCCTCGAAGGAAAACGCCGCCTGGAAGCCGGTGCATTAAGGAAGGTCGGCTTTCAGCCCACCCGGGTCGCCCGAAGGTCCACCCTCCTTATTTCGCCAACCCCTTCACGATCGCCGTCACGTTGTGGCGCACCATCTCCACATACCCCACCCCGCCGGTCCCGTCGGCGATCAATGGCTCGCCGAGGCGGATGCCGGTGTCGTTGGTTAGAGTCGTCAGGATTTTCGGGTTCGACTCTTTCTCCGGAAAAATCGCGGCGACGTGATTGCTCTTCAAATCCGCCACCAGCGCCGCCAGTTGCTTGGGATCGGGCATTTGCTCGCGGTTCAGCCCCTGCACCGGATGCGGCGTTAGACCGTAGTCCTTGCAGAAATAATTGAATGCCGCGTGGGCGGTGGCGAGGTGCCGCTTGTCGCGCGGGATCTTTGAAATCTCGCGTCGCGTCCATTTCTCCAACCCGTCGAGCTGCTCCCGGTAAGCTTCCGCATTCCTCCTGAAACCGGCGGCATTCTCCGGAGACGCCGCTGCCAATGCTTCGGCGACGATGCCGGTCGCCCGCCGGAAGCGGTCGATCGAATGCCACCAATGCGGGTCGATCCCATGGGCGTGCCCGTCGTCATCATCGTCTTTCCCTTCGAGGGCCGGCAATGATGCGCCGACTTCAATCAATGTCGCGTTGTTGGCGATGATCGCCTTGAGTTTCGGCAGGTAGCCTTCCAGCCCCATCCCTGCGACCAGATAGAGGGATGCGCCCTGGGCTTGTTTGAGATCTTCCGGTTTGGGTTCGAAATGATGGGGATCCGCGTTGGGTCCTATCAGATCAATGACCTCCACCTGCCCTCCCCCGACTTGGCGGGCGAGATCTCCCAGCAAGGGATGCAGCACGGCGATTTTCAACTCCGCTGCGGCAAGCGGGAGCAGTCCGACGAGAACGGTTGCAAGGAGTTTGCCTGACATGGCCGCAAGGTGCCCCGATACTCCGGCTTTGCAAGTCGATTGCGTTTGCCTTGAATCTCCTTGATCGACCGGTTGATCCAAGGCTAAGGGTTGGCTTGTGGGGTTCACTTTGCGAGTTGAAAACCCGCGCTCCCCAAATCATCCTCCGCCCATGTCCGCCAGCCGCCTGTCCATTCCCCAATACGCCATGGCCCTCGCCCACGTCGCCAGCTTGCGCTCGGAAGATCCTTATCGGAAAGTCGGCGCGGCGGCTCTGGACTTCGACAACCGGGTCATCGGCACCGCCTACAACGGCCTCGCGCCGGGCTACAATCCGCCGCCCGGGTTCTGGGACGACCGCGATGCCCGCCAGAAATTCATGCTCCATGCCGAGGTGAACCTGTGTAGCCTGTTCCGCCGTGGCGAGGCGAAAATCGTGGCCACCACCACCATGCCCTGCACCGCTTGCATGCAGACGCTCTGCGCTTACGGCATCAAGGAAATTTACTACCGCGATGTGTATCAGGTATCGGACGCGCCCGAGATCGCGGCGCTCTACCAGGTGAACTTCGAGCAGGTCACCGAGTTTCCGATCATCGGTTAGGCCCGGCTGCCACGCCGGGGCGGAAACCATTACGCGATCGCGTGACAAACCCTCCTTGACGCATCCGATGACTGAATCTTTCATAAGGCTCCATGAAAACGTACACCCTTGCATTATTGAGTATTGGCGCGTCCCTTGGCGTCAGTGCATTCGCGGCGGCTGCTGAAGCGGGTTCCAAACCACCCAAACCACCGAAGCCGCCCAAACATCACCTCACTTTCGCTCAGGCGGATGCGGACGGCAGCGGCGGCTTGACCGTCTTCGAGTTCGCCACCACCCAAGGCCCAGGCACCCCGCTTGTGGAAATCCGCAGGCGCTTCCTGCCCATCGATGTCGCCGGAGCCTTCGAAGTTGCTTTGGATCCCATCACCGGTTTGCCTGCGGTGGATCCCGTGACAGGTGATCCGGTTCTCGGCGATCCAATCCCGGATGGGGTGATCTCCTTGGACGAGTGGAACGCCTATCGCGCGCTCGCGGAGAAGCCGAAATCCGATCTCAGCCGGTTCGATCTCGCCGATTTCGATGGCGACGGCCAGTTGTCACCCGAGGAATTCGGCTACTTGGTTTCGCCCAAAGTGAAGTTTGCCAAAATCATGCGCAAATTCGACCGACTCGATGACGACGACGATGGCTTCATCAGTGCTTTGGAGTTCAAGAAGCCCACGGCCGAAGGACTCTGAGAGAGACGGCCAAATTCAAGATTCAAACAACCGACCGGGCGGCCCGCATCGCGAGCCGCCCGTGTTCGTTTGACGCGTTAGAGGCTAACCTTCACGCCGCCGGCCGCGGCGCTTTGATAAATCGCCTGGATCAGCGCCACGGCTTTCCTCGCCTCGCGGGCCGAAGTGCTGGGTTCACGGCCCTCGCGGATGGCGTTGACGACATCCTCGAAATTCCTTTGGTGGGGAAGGAGCTGGATCGCCTTCGGATCGTTCGCGCCGTGGGCGGGCTGATTGCCCCGCATCAGGGATTCCCGAATTCCGGCGTCAGCGGGGCGCTCGTCCTTGAAATCCCAGACCTCGAAGGCTTCATCGGCGAGAAAGACCGAACCTTCGGTGCCGCTAATCTGGACGCGCGCCGGATGGCCGCTTGCCGACCAACTGCAAGTCGAGCCTTCAATTACGCCGCGGGCACCGTTCTCGAATTCTAAAATCGCGACCGCCATGTCCTCGACCTCGATGCGCTCGTGGGCAAGGCACGCGGTGTCGGCCAGCACTGATCTAACGGGTCCGACGAGGTGGAGCAGGGCGTCGATGCTGTGGATCGCTTGGTTCATCAGCGCCCCGCCGCCGTCGAGCGCCCACGTCCCGCGCCATGCGGCGGAATCGTAGTAAGCCTGGTCACGGAACCATTTTACATAACAGGAGGCGGAAACGATCCTTCCTAACCGCCCGCCGTCGCAGGCCGTTTTGAATGCCGCCATCGCGGGATTGAAGCGGCGGTTGAGGATGGCGGCTAGGGTTTTGCCGCTCGCGGCGGAGGCGGCGATGAGTGCGTCGATGCGTGCGGTGGTGATTTCGAGCGGCTTCTCGCAAATGACATGTTTGCCCGCTCGCAGCGCGGCGAGCGCGGGCTCGAAATGCACGCCGGACGGGGTGGCGATGGTGACGATTTCCAGCCCGGGGTCTGCGAGGAAAGCGGCGAGATCGGAATGGGACGTGACCTCGAATTGCGCGGCCAGGGCGGCAGCACTTTCCGCCCGGGGATTGTAAACCGAGCGAAGCGTCCCGCCGTCCATCGCCCGGATCGCCTGTGCATGGAAGCGACCGATCGTGCCTGTCCCGATGATCCCGAAGTTCATGGCCGCCAGACTGGCGGGAGTGGATTTGACCGGGAAGAGAAAAAGCACGCGCGATTCAAGCGGCAACAGACAGGGTGAAATTCACATGAGCCTTGGCGTGTCGGAGCGTTATCCCCTGAATTAAAGATTTCCACTCCCTGCGGGAAGAGCATACAAACCGGGTTGTTCGAACGTGCCGGACCGCCCCGGCGTTTTTTCCACCAATGACCCGCAACACCCAAATCCTGCTGGTGACCCATTTGTTCGCGCTGACCTTGGGCTACGGCGTGGTTAGAAAGGCGGCGGCGCATGGCGGGGCGAGGATGGTTGCCGCGCCCGAGTTCACGAAACTCTCGGCCCGCGACCCGCGATCGCCTTCGGGCGACGGGGATGAGTTGCTGGCGGATTTCCTAGCCGAGCGGTCGGGAAAGCATTCGAAATACGAGGAACTGAAGGCGACCTTGCCGGTGGCGAAGGATCTGAGAGGCGCGGTGGTTTCGGCGATCCAAGGACTGGGCGGGGATGGCCTGACCGAGGACGAGCAAGCAGAGCGGCTGGCGGAAGTGGAGGTGCGGGTGTGGCACTGGATGAAAGAGAATCCGGTTGAGGCGATGGGTTATATTTTGAATGACCCGGCGTGCGAGGAGGCGGGGCTGCCGGGCTTGCTCGACAAGCAGGTTTTCCGGGAGATCGCGGTGGAAAACGGTGTGCTCAAGTCTGTGGGCTGGCTGGCGAAGAGCGAGGTCACTTTCGGCACCTTGTGCGAGGTCACGCTCGATGAGATGCGGGCCGGTGGCGGGTTCGTCTTATTCGAGAAAGTGGACGGAGCGATTGCCCGCAGCTCCAATCGCTCCGAGTTCCGCGCGTTCCAGGCGGAGCCGCTGGTCTCGGACAACCCGGTTTACGATGGCGAGCACTTTCTCCGGCTGGTGGGCGGGGCCGCCCGTTTCGAGGAAAAGGACAGACTGCTGGAGCGGGTGAAGCGCCTGCGCGGCGAGGACGACAAGGTGGAGCTATTGTCGGGCTTCGCGGCATCCAGCGGCCAGGCGGCGGAGTGGCTGCTAGGGATTCTCCACCGCAGGGAGCTGAAAGGGATCGTGGCGGACGAATCGCTGCCTGACTTGGACCGGGTGGTTCTCGACGTGGCCGCGCTGGACATGGAACAACGGCTGGAAATCCTGCGGACGAATCCCGCATCCGAGGGGAAATCCAAGCCGGAGCTGGTGAATGAACTGGTGGCTGCGGATGTCAGGCGGTTGCTGGAAAACGGCCGGGATTGGCGGTTTGAATTCCGGAACGGGACGGCGTCGTTAGACGAGGTCGTGGCTGCGGTGCGCGGCGGGCTGCCGGGTCTGCCGGAAACGGGGGAGGAGGCGTTGCGGGTGACCTTGTATCGCCAGCTCGCCGAGGAGAATCCGAAGAAGGCGTTGGCTTTGCTTGACGGGTTTCCGGCGGAGAAGCGGCGCAAGGTGCTGCTGGATTCCACTTGGCTGAGTCACGGCAATGTCTCGCCCGACGATTTCCTGCGTTTCCTAGCGGATGTGCCCGACGCGAATACTCCCGAGGAGCAGGAGTTGAAACTCAAGGGCTGGAATTCCAAGGCCAGGGGCAACTTGTGGCGCTACGGCGACGACTATGTGGAGTGGGTGAACAAAATGCCGCCGGGGATCCACCGGGAAGCGGCGATTCATTCGGTGATCCTAGCGACCTCGGAACAAAATCCGGCGCAAGCCCGCGCACTGAGCGAACAATTCTATCCGAAGAAACCATGAGCAGGCGATCCCAAGCGATTCTCGTGGCAAGCCATCTGCTGCTAGTGGTGGCGGGCGGTTGGCTCGCGTGGCAGTCCGGGGTTGGTTTTTCACGGCCTCAACCCTCCGCGACGAAGCAGGCGCAAACCGGACAGTCCCCAGGACGCGGCGGGCCGGGGATGGCATTTTTTCCGACCAAGGAATGGCATGGCAGCGAATACGCGCGGGCGTGGAAGGCGGTGTGCAACGGGAAATACACCACCCGCGAGCGCGTCCGCTTGCAGCGGGATTTACTGCAACCCTGGGCGGAGGTGGATCTGGCTGCGGCCATCGAAGCCGCGCTGGGCGAGGCTTGGGATCACGACGGCGGGTCCGACTTCGACCCCTGCGGCCCGTTGCTGGATGTCTTCTCGGAAGCCTTGGCGAACCATCCGCAGGACGGCTGGGACATGATCCGCGGACGGCAATTCGGCGTGGGGACGGGGATGCTGCGGCGCGTGTGGATGGAGGCGGTGGGACTCAAGGATCCGTTGTTCCTAGCCGGGCGGTTGGGGGAACTTTCCTGGCGGGACCGGGAGCAGGCCTTGGCAATCTGCCACACCGCCATCCAGAACCGATCGGACGGGGTGACGGCCGACGACCTTTTCAAGGTTTTGGCCGGTTTTCCTGAAGATTGGCTCAATGCGGAACAACTGATGGAATTCGTCCCGGCGCAAGACGGCCCGGCGGAGGAAGTGGCTGAGTTGAAGCAGGAAATCATCCGGCTGGCCAACGACGACGACCGGCTGGCGACGCTGAAGGCGATGTTGTTAGGCCGGCGGCTTGCCGGAAAAACTCCGGCTGAAATCGCGGGGGAAATTGAAGCCATGCCGGAAGTAGTTAGGGCGGAAGTGGCGTGGGCGGCCCTCAAGGATACGGATAACACGGAGCATATCCCGGGATTGGTCGATCTGCTGATCGCGGACGGTGCCTGGGCCAAAGTGGAACAGCGGGAAACCGTCCAGCAGCTCCAAAAATATGCCCGTGGCGGCGGTGCCAAGGAGGTCGCGGAGTGGGCGACAACCTTGCCGGTTAGAACGGAAACAATCGAGTTGTTTCACCGTAGCGTGGAGCCTTACTTCAGCGAAAACCTGGAAAACTCGCGGGCCTGGCTGGTCAAGATCCCGCGCGGCGTCTGGCGCGACCGGGCGTTCGCCGAGTTCTCTCAGGTGGCGCTCAACGTGCATCACAACTCGCGCGCCTCGCGCTGGGCGCTGGAACAGATCGACGACGACGATTTCAAACAAGAAGCCGAGGGCTGGCGCTCGCAGTGGGAGAAGAGAACGGGCTGGGCAGGAAACTGAGGTCCGGCTACGCTCGCGAATGAAGCCGCTGTTTGAAGAACTCGATTTCCGCCCCACGCCGCTCGGCGACCTGATCTTGCGCCGCCGCCGGATGGCGATGCTGGACAATTTGATCGTCTATGAAGTCCTGCTAGGAAACGGGTATCTCATGTCCAGTTTGTTTCACGACGTGGAGGAAGCACTGGCCGATCTCGGGCTGTTAGCCGTGGCTGGCGACAAGCTCGACGTCGTCGTCGGCGGGCTCGGCCTGGGCTACACCGCCGTCGCGGCGCTGCGCGACGCGCGGGTGGCGGAGCTGGTGGTGGTGGATGCGCTGGCACCGGTGATCGAATGGCACGAAAAGGGAATGGTCCCGCTGGGTGAGACGCTAACCGGCGATCCGCGCTGCCGGTTTGTCCACGCGGATTTCTTCGCGCTCGCTGCCGCGCCGGAAGTGGGATTTGACCCGACACAGCCAGGCAGAAAATTTCACGCGGTGTTGTTGGACATCGACCACTCGCCGCAAAATCTGTTGCACGAGCGGAACGCGGCGTTTTACAGCACCGAGGGATTGCGCCGCCTCGCCGCACAATTAGTGCCCGGCGGAGTGTTCGCGTTGTGGTCGGACGACGCGCCGGATGAGAATTTCCTCCGGCATCTCGCGGAAGTCTTCGAGAACCCGCAGGCGGTGGTGGTGAAGTTTCCGAATCCGCTGTTGGACAAGGATTCGGAGAGCACGGTTTACGTGGCGTGCCTTGGACTGCGGCAGCCTGCTGCGGCCGGCTAGAACGCCGCTTGCCAGCAGGCTGGCGGCGAAAAGCGGCAGCATGCGGCACACAGTCCATGAGACTGGACGCGGGCGGTTCCGCTGCCTACACCTCGCGCATGACCGTTCGCACCCGCTTCGCGCCTTCTCCCACCGGCTATCTGCACGTCGGCGGGGCCCGCACCGCTTTATTCAACTGGCTGTTCGCCCGCAAGCACGGCGGGGTGTTCGTGCTGCGGGTGGAGGACACCGACGAGGCGCGCAACACCGAGGACGCGCGGCAGGCGATCTTCGACGGCATGAGCTGGCTCGGCCTGAATTGGGATGAAGGCCCGGAAAAAGGCGGGAATTTCGGCCCCTACTATCAGAGCCAGCGGCGGGAAATCTATGACACGTGGTTCGCGAAACTGGTTGCGGCCGGGCGTGTTTACGAGGACGGCGGCGCGTGGCGGTTCCGCTTCGAGCGCAAGCCGGTGGCGATGAACGACCTAGTTTGCGGCGAGGTGACCATCGACTACCGCGACGAGTCGAACACGCCGGACATGGTGGTGAAGCGCTCGGATGGCTCCTACGTTTTCCACTTTGTGAACGTGGTGGATGACTTGGAAATGGAGATCACCCACGTCATCCGCGGCGAGGATCATCTGATGAACACGCCGAAGCATTTGCAACTGATAGAGGCGTTGGGCGGCAAGGCTCCGCAATACGCGCACATTCCGCTCATCCTGAATCCAGACGGCTCGAAGATGTCGAAGCGCGACGCCGGGGCGGCGGTGGGCGATTATCCGCGGCAGGGGTTTCTCCCGGCGGCGGTGGTGAATTTCATCGCGTTGCTGGGCTGGAACCCGAAGACCGAGCGGGAGATTTTCACGTTGCCGGAACTCGCGGAGCTGTTCTCGTTGGAAAACGTGAACCGCGCTCCCGGTCGCTTCGATCTGGAAAAATGCAAGTGGGTGAACCAGCAGCATTTGGCGGGTGTGAGCGTGGAGGATTTCGCGGCGGCGGCGCGGCCGTTCGTGGCAGCGGCGGGCTTGCCGATTCCGGAGAACTACGTGGCGGTGATCGCGGCGGTGAAGGACAAGGTCCGCTTGTTCGGCGATGTACCGGCAGCGGTGGATTTTTTGCTGAAGGACGACTTCGATTGCGACGAGGAAGCCGTCGCTAAGGTGCGTGGCAACGCGGTGGCGGGCGGACTGTTTAGCTCGCTGGCAGCGGCATTCGAAGCGATTCCCGATTGGTCGGCGGATGCGGCGAAGGCGGCTCTCAACGAAACGGCAGTGGCGGCGGGTGCCAAGCCGGGGCAATTGATGTTCCCACTGCGGGTCGCTCTGTCCGGCCGCGCACACGGGCCGGATCTAGGAGATGTGCTCAACCTGCTAGGACGTGATCGCTGCGTGGCGCGGGTGCGCGGGTTCACGGCCGGACTGTAAGATTTTTAACCACGGATGACACGGATTGAAGAGATGTGGAATTGATGATGCTGAAATCCGTGGCCAATCCATTTGCCTGAATCGATTTCAATGAAACAAGTTTACACACTGGAAGATCTGGCCTCCCGCGAGCTGTTGGACGCGGGCTGTCATCAGCCCGCACGCTTGGCGGTGATCGGCCACCCGGTCGCGCACTCGGCCTCGCCACGGATGCATCAGCCGGCGCTCGACGCGGCGGGAATCGACGCACGCTACATCCGGCTCGATATCGACGCGGGGCAGGTGGGCGAGGCTTTTTCCCGCATGCGGGCGCTGGGATTCATCGGTTGCAATGTGACGGTGCCGCACAAGCTGGAGGCGATGGAACATTGCGACGTGGACCCCGCCGCGCAGGCGCTCGGCGCGGTGAACACGATCCGCTTTGATGCCGATGTGACGCGTGGTTTCAACACCGACGGGCCGGGATTCGCCCGCGCGATCGAAGATGATTTCAGTGTGCCGCTCGCGTCGCTCAAGGTCGCCATCGTCGGCGCGGGCGGAGGGGCGGGGCAGGCGATCGCGACGCAATGCTGTCTGCTAGGCGTGACCCGGTTGGTGTTGGTCAATCGCACGGTGGAGAAGCTTGGACCGCTGGTCGAGCGGCTGCGCTTGATCAGCCCGGCGATGGAAATCCTCGCGCTTTCGTTCGGTGATCCGGCGCTCGCGGAACATTGCTTGGCCTGCGATTTGATCGTGAACACCTCGTCGGTCGGCTTGAAGGCCGGTGATCCGGCGATCCTGGCAGCGACCTGTTTGAAAAAGGACCACCTCGTTTACGACACGATCTATCAACCGCCGGTGACGCCGTTGCTGGCCGCCGCCAACAGCCTCGGCTGCCGGACGGCGAACGGCCTGTCGATGCTGGTCCACCAGGGTGCGCTGGCGTTCCGGCACTGGTTCCCAGGCAGCGAGCCGTTGCCGGTGATGAAGCGGGCGATTCGCGAGTGAGATGGTTTCCCGCCGGAGCTCTTCGTTTATCGTCCAACCCTTCAGGGTGTTTTAATCACGCTTCGAAGACACCCTCACGGGTTGGACTACTTACAGGGCTTCACGCACTCCGGGCCTGTCACTTTTCCGCCGGCTGATCCGGGATTTCCACGCCCGGCTCATCGGCCGAATACCAGTGGCAGGCGACCACTTCCTCGAGCTCGAAGTGGCGTTCCGAGTCATGCTCGACGCGGCGGACTTTCACCCGCACGCGAATGAGTCCCTCGGGATTGATGTTGGGGAGGCTCCCGCCGAAGACGCGCCCGCCGCTGCGATCCAGCTTGAAGGCGGCGTCCAGCAGGCGGCCGTTGCGGGTGTCGCGCTTGATCAGGAATTCGGGAGATTGGAATCCCATCTCGCCGGTATAACCGAAGCGGGGCGCATAGAGCATGATGCTGATGGCTGCTTCATTTTTCCGCTCGGCGGCGAGGCGTTCACGGGCCAGCAGGCGGAATTCCCCGTGATCCGAGCCGCCGCCTGCCAGAAACAGTGCCCACGGGTAGTCGCCGAAACGGGCGAAATGGTCCCAGTCGAGCCGCCATTCGCCATTTTCCTCGATGAAGACGGCATCCAACAAGCGGCCATCAGTCGAGCGCCACTGGGTCTCGACAGTCTGGCGACCGGGGAGATGAGGCACCGCGCTGCCAATGAGGGTCAACGTCTGGGGAACGATGTCGATCTGCGGATTGAGGCTGTAGAAGCGGGCCATGCGGGCCGCCGTGGTGATGGGGGTGAGGACGAATTGGTTGCGCTCTTCCGGTGTCCTGGCGGCAAGGAAGTTGGAAAAGGTCTCGTTGCACAGCGGGGCGACTTTAGTCATCAGCGCGATATCTTCGCCCGGGACGACGCTCTTCGCGGCAGCTTGACTCACGAAAGGCTTCGAAAGTTGCGGGTCGTCCTGCCACAGGATACGGACTCCGAAAACGATGGCGAGAAGGCACATCGACCAGCCAATCACCAGCTTGGCCATGAAATAGCGGCGCTTGCGTTTCCGCGGGGGATGTCTTTCGCTGCCTCCAGGCTTGCCAGCGATGCCGGCGGAATTGGCATTGGGTGAAAGCGCGGATTCCAAGGCTGGCACTTCGATGCCGAGCGATGGGTTGCACCCGCAGGCCGAACACACGCGGTCATCCATTTCCCCGACGGGGGATTGGAACAACGAACCGCAGCGTCCGCAATGAAACCAGGAGGTGTTTGTTACGCTCACGATGGGAGTTTACGGGGTGACCCAGTCAAGGTGAAGCATCTCTCCGATCAACCACTGATTTGGCAGCGGTCCTGCTTCCAAGCGGAGGGTTATTTTGCGCGGTGACCGGCTCTGTTCGCGGAACCGTGCGAGGCGCGTTGATGGCAGGCAGAAGCATCATGGCGGAAACGATGATCGCGGCCACCACCGCTCCCGCGCCAAGGATCCAGCGTGTCGGGTGGCGGTGGCCCAGGCCCCACTGGAGGCGCCCTTCACTCGATTTCTTGCCGTAGGTTTCCCGCGCCGGCCGCTCGTGGAAGGTGACTTGCCGGGGCACTTTGGGCGGGGCGGACACCATTGGATCGAGCCGGACGACCGTGCCGTTGATTTCCTGGATCTCAAGCCGCAGGAGGACATCCGTGGACTCTCTCCGCAGCAGATTGGACTCGATCCGCAGGCCGGAGTGGCCACTATCCGCCGTGGCGACGGCAGCGGCGGAGGGCCGGTCGGCCATCGTCCGCCGCGGTGGCAGGACATTGGCCGATCCTGCGGTGGTTCCTGGGCTGAAACCCTCCGCATCGCCCCAGCCATCATCCGGGGAAACCTCGGGGACATGGTTGTTAGGATCTAGCAGGGTGGAATTCATCACGCGAAATGGAGAACACACCATGGGAGCCAATGCCGTCCGATGCAAGCGGTTTGGCCTCATTCTGCGGCGAGCTGGCGATCCAAGGCGGCGTCCATCGCCTGTTCGACGAGGCGGGCGGCGAGTGCTTCGGTGGCGGCGTCAAGGCGTTGGACTGCCATTTTAAGCGGATTGGCGGCGGCTCCGGCGAGCGCGGCCCGGACGGCGGCGGCGGCGGATTCGATCTCGCCGCGCTCGTCGTCCAAGGCGAGGCCTTGGCTTAGAACGGCTTCCACGGCGGGCAACAATTCCTCCGCCTTCATTTTCGCTTCGGTGAAAACCCGCTCGGCCATGTCCGCGAAGGCGTGCTCCACCGACTCGCTGACCATTGCCTCGACCGCCGCATCATCGACGTTCACCGCCGCGCTCGCGATCCGGATCACCGTGTCAATCCCGGTGGCAACGTCGCGGGCGAGGGCTTCCAGGATGCCGTTTTCGTCGATTTTGAATTGCACGCCGACCCGCGCCTGGCCTTTCGGGGACGGGGGAAACGGCACGTCGAAGCTGCCGAGTTCCCAATTGTCCTTGGCCATCTCGCGCTCGCCTTGGAGCACCCGCACGCGCATCGCCGCCTGGCCGTCGGCGGCGTTGGTGAACATTTCACCCGCCTTGCAGGGGATGGTCGTGTTGCGCGGGATCAGCACGTTCATCAGCCCGCCGAAGGTCTCGATGCCGAGGCTCAACGGCGTCACGTCTAGCAGGATCATTTGCCGCAAGGCACCGCTCAGCACCCCGCCTTGGATCGTCGCGCCGAGGGCGATCGCCTCATCCGGGTGCTGCGAAATGTCCGGCTCGCGGGAAAACAGCTCCGCCACCGCGCGGCGGACTGCGGGCATCCGGGTGCTGCCGCCGACGACCACCACGGCGCTCAGATCTTCCGGCTTGAGCGCCGCATCCGCGAGCGCCTGGCGGCACAGCCGCAGGGTTTTGGCAAGCCATGGCGCGGCCAATTTCTCCAACTCCTCCCGCGTGATCGTTTCTTCCAGACTGCGGCTGCCATCGAAAAACGGCACCCGGAAGACCGCTTGCGCATCGTCTGATAGAGAGAGCTTCACCCGCTCTGCTTCGGCCATCAGGCGGACGCGCGCCGCCGGGTCGATTTCCCCGGTGCCAGCCCGCTCCATGACGTGGCCGAGGATCAACGCGTCCAGATCGTCGCCGCCGAGGCGGGTGTCGCCATGGGTGGCGAGCACTTGGAAGAGTCCGTCGTGCATTTCCAAAATGGATAGATCAAAGGTGCCGCCGCCCAGGTCGTAAACCGCCACGCGGGCCTGCTCGCCGAGCTTGTCCAAGCCGTAGGCCAGCGCCGCCGCGGTGGGTTCGTTGACGATTCTAACGACCTCGAGCCCGGCGAGTTCGCCCGCGCGTTTGGTCGCCGCGCGTTGGGCATCATGAAAATAGGCGGGCACAGTGATCACGGCCTTGGTGATTTCAACGCCCATCCGCCACTCGGCGACGCGCTTCAATTCGCGCAAAATTTCCGCGCTGATCTCTTCGGGGGATTTCCCCAGCACGCGTGGCAGGCCGTCGCTACCCGCCGCGACCGGCACCGGGAAATTCTCCTCCACCTCATTCATCCGCCGCCCCATCAGCCGCTTGACGCTGGTGACGACGCGCTCCGGTTCCAGCGCCCGGCGGCGCATGGCTTTTGCTCCCACTTCCACCGTCCCATCCTTACCAATCCACACCGCGCTCGGCGTGATCCGGCGGCCGTCCTCGTTTGCTAACAAAATCGGGAACCCCGAATCCACCACCCCCACGGCGGAATTCGTCGTCCCCAAATCAATTCCCAGAATCATCTCGCTCATCGGCGGCGACTTTCATGGCCTGAATGACGGGCGTCAAGGAGCGTGGGCGTCTCGCCCACGAGTTTCACTAACAAACCCGCCAAGCCCATCACGTCGAGCGGCCGCACCGAATTTCCAAACCCAGAGCCGCAGCGCGGAGCGTGACATAGGCATTCGTGCCTGTTCTTCCGGTGGCGCGGTGGAAGAACAGGCAGGAATGCCATTCTCACCTCTCCGCTGGAATTTCGCCTGGTCGGGCTGGGAAAACGGGTGGGTTTTCTTGCATGAGTGGTATTCCCGCCGCAACCTTCGCCCGCCTGAACCATGATTGCCGCCGCCCTTCCCAGCCTCCACGACGCCGCCCCGATTATCATTTCCTTGATCATCATCGAGGGGTTGCTGTCGGTGGACAACATGCTGGCGATCGCGGCGTTGGCGTCGCAACTGCCCGGGAAACAGAAAAAAACCGCGCTGCGGCTGGGCTTGGCAGGGGCGTATGTGTTCCGGATCGTGGCGTTGTTTTTCGCGGGATTCATCATGACCCACGAGTGGGTGAAATTCCTCGGCGCGTTCTATCTGATCCACCTGATGGCGGACCATTTCAGCGCCTACGCGACGGAACATGACGAAGATCCCGAATCGAGGGCGACGAAGATCCACACGTTCTGGCCGACGGTGATCGCGATCCAGTTGATGGACTTGAGCCTGAGCGTGGACAACGTGGTGGCGGCAGTGGCGATGAGCCCGGACATCCGGGTGGTGTGCCTCGGGGTTTTCCTAGGCTTGCTGACGTTGTGGATGTTCGCCTCGGTGAGTTTGAAGCTGGTGGAAAAATTCCCGATTCTCCAGCACACGGCGTTTTTACTGATCGGCTACGTCGGGGTGATCCTGCTCACGGAAATGACGGCGGAGTATTTTTTTCACGCTCATCTCCACATCACGGCGTTCCAGAAATTCATCGGCATCGCCGTCATCATGCTGCTTTCCCTCTGGTATGACCGGAGCGCGGCGGTGCGGAAGATCGCCGATCCGCTGTTGAAAGCGGCAATGGTCCCGCTCCGGCTTTACGCGGTGGTGGCGGGCGGGCTGATCGCGGTGCTGCTCTGGCCATTCAAGGCGCTGATCCGGCAAATTTCCGCCAAGAGCTGAAACCCTGGTGCAAACTTGGCTCGCATCCTGCCTCCAGCGGGCCTGATATCATGCGGCACTTCCGAAATCTCCTCGTTACTCTGGTCGCATTGCTCGGCGGAATGCGGCTGTCCGCCGACGAGGTGATCCGCATCATGACGGGAAACATCACCAGCGGAAATCTCTCCAGCTACGATCCGGGCGAGGGCAACCGGATTTTCCAAGGCCTGCATCCGGACATCGCGCTGATCCAGGAAATGAACGTGGGCGTCTCGCCTAACAAGAACACCGCCGCCACCTACCGCGCGTGGGTGACGGCGAATTTCGGCAGCACGTTTTCCTACCATGTGGAGCCCACCATCACGAACGGAGATATCCCTAACGGCATCGTCAGCCGCTATCCGATCATCGCCGCGGGCGAGTGGAATGACACCACCATGACCAACCGCGACTACGTCTGGGCAAGGATCAACATCCCCGGCGACAAGGACCTGTGGGCCGTCTCGGTGCATATCAGTTCCGGCGGCGGCGCGAGCCAACGGGACGCCGAGGCCGGGGAAATCAAGTCCTACATCCAGAGCCAGGTTCCGGCAGGCGACTACCTCGTCCTCGGCGGGGATTTCAACACCACCAGCCGCACCGAGGCTTGCATCACCACGCTGTCGTCGGTGGTCGTCACGACCGGGCCATTTCCGGTCGATCAGGCGGGTGACGGCGATACCAACAACGGCCGGGGCAGTCCCTACGATTGGGTGATGCCGGACACCGATCTGAATGCCGTGAAAACCACCCTCGTGATCGGCTCCAACTCATTTCCCAACGGGCTGGTGTTCGACAGCCGGCTTTACACGCCGCTGTCGGCGGTCGCTCCGATCCTGGCCACGGACAGCAACAGCACCTACCCTAACGGCAGCATGACCAACATGCAGCACATGGCGGTCATGCGCGCGTTCCTGATTCCCGTCAATGCCGCGCCCACCATCGCCAGCGCGGCTAACACCTCCTCGGTGGAAACCGTCACCGACCCGGATCTATCGGTTTACGAGATCGTCCGCAGCACGTCGATCGGTCTATCCGTGCTGGCGACCGACGATGCCGGGGAAGCCGCGTTGAAATACACCTGGAGCAAGACCGCGGGTACCAGCAGTGCCGTGACATTTTCCGCCACCGGCACCAACGCCGCGAAAAACTGCACCGCGACCTTCCACGCGAGCGGGGACTACATCCTAACTGCGACCGCCCAGGACGTGCCGGGTCTAACCGTCACCAGCCAGGTGAAGGTGCGGGTCGTCCAAACCGCAGGCAGTCTCACGCTCAATCCGCCCACCGCCACGCTGGCTGTGAACGCGACCCAGGTCTTCACCGCGACCGTGTCCGATCAATTCAACCAGCCGATGACCAGCCCGATCACGTGGTCGGCCAACGGCGGCGGTACCATCAATTCGTCCGGAGTTTTCACCGCGACGACCGCGGCCGGCTCGCCGTTTGTGGTCACCGCGAGCAGTGCCGGTTTTTCCGACACGTCGGGCGTCACGGTGACCCGTGCGATCGCGACGGTGAGTCTATCCAATCTGAACCAAACTTACGATGGCGCGCCGAAACCGGTGACCGTTAGCACCACGCCCGCCGTGCAAGGGGTTAGCATCCTCTACGCGGGATCGTCCACGCCGCCGGTGAACGCGGGCACTTATGCCGTCAGCGCCACCGTCGTCGATGCAAACTATCAGGGCACGGCTTCCGGCACGCTGGTCATCGCCGCCGACGAGTGGAAGCTGTGGAAAAACACCCATTTCACCGCGCCCGAACAAGCCGCGGGACTGGCCGCGGATGGGGCAGATCCGGATGCCGACGGGTTCTCCAATCTCGCCGAGTACGCCCTCGGTGCCAACCCACGCCTGTTCACCGCGCCACTCACCGGCCTGCTGGATGCGGGCGGATTCACGATCACCTTCACCCGCCCCGCCAATCTGCCGGGGATCCATTACGCCGCGGAAGTATCCGGCGATCTAACGACGTGGTCGCCGGTGCCGCTGGAAATCATCACCCCCGGAGCGGTCGAAACGGTGCGGGCCAGCGAGCCGTTCGGGACAGCGGCCATGCGTTGCCTGCGGCTGCGCTTCGAGCGCGAGTGATCGGTTATTTCGCCAGAAACGTCTCGGCTCGATCCGGTGCGGTCCGTGCAAACGCGTTCACCTTGGTCGCTTGCTCGGGCGTGAGTTTCAGTTTCGCGAATTTCGTCCCCTGCAACTGCCGCTTCTGGTCGGAGTCGGGAGCCTTCTGATAGCCGTCGAGTGACGTGTAAACCCGGGTTGCGACTCCGGCGGATTTCGCCTTCGCAGTTAGATCCGCCAGCGGGATTTGCGCCGGATCGTAATCGACGAGCGTGACTTCGTTACCATCGAGAAATCCGGCCTCGGTCCGGATCACTCCATCCATCGCGCCGAGGGTCATTTCACCGGTCCAGAAACAATACTGGGCGATGGCCACCCGCCGGATCCCGGCGGATTTCTTTTTCAACGCGAGCTCCATCCGTTGCTTTAGCTCGGGGGCTTCCCACACCCTGTCCTTCCGCGGGATCAGGTCGCGGCCGTTAGCATCGAGGAAACGCACGACCTGATAGTTCCATGCCGGCTCATTGTATTTCGCGAGGATTTCCGCGTCCTTGCCCGGCTTGTTGTTGTGGATCAGCAGCGGGATGAAGTTTTCCTGAATGGACTTCACCACGGACGGATCGCTCAGGACATCGCGGCCGAACTGCTTGCAACCCGCGCAGCCGGGAACTTCCTGGAACAGCGCGAATACCGGCTTGCCCGAAGCTTTCGCGGCCGCCAGCGCGGCGTCATGATCGCTGCCCCACTTCACCTTGCCGACTTCCTCGGGATTCTGCGGTCCTTGTTCGGGTTGGCATCCGGCTTGGGAAACGGCCAAAACCGAGGCCGCGAATACCGCGGCGGCGAAAGCGAGAGAAGGCAGGTGAAGCGGCGTTTTCATGAATCTGAGAGCGCGCGAGGGGCGGATTTATTCCCATGCGAGGATGTCGGAAAATAATTCACGCGTGAGGGAATAGGTGCCGCGCGGGCGTGCTCCTTGGTTTGTTCCCCGGAATTCCACTCGCTGTGGCAGGTGCCGCTCCTTGTGCCGGGGACGTTAGAATCAACGAAAACCAAACATCATGTACTCCACCACACGTAAATCACCGCTCCTGCTCGCCACCGCGCTTGCTTCCATCGTTCTGGCCGGCACGGCGTCCGCCCAGTGGCGCATCACCCGTCCGGGCAGTTATACATTGTATTTCAACCACAACGTCGGCTCCGGCGATGGCATCATCATCACGGCCTCCAATGTGACCTTGGACCTGAACGGCTTCAGTGTCAGCACCAACGCCCGGGGCACCGGCCGCGGCATCGTCGTCGAAAACGCGCGCGGCGTGACCGTGAGCGGCGGCGGCGTGAGCGGCTTCAATGCGAACGTCGATCTAACCGGCTCCCAGAATGTCCGCGTGGAAAAACTGCGGATCACCGGCGATGGCCTTGCCCCCAACGGCGGACCCACGGAAATCGGCATCCGCCTGATCAACTCGTGGAGCGCCTACATCCAGGACAATTCCATCAGCTCGGTGAATCTCGGCATCTTCGTGCGCGGGGGCCGCAGCACCGGCAACCGCATCACCCAGAACCTCGTCGTCGGCGGAGCCACGGCGGCTAACAACCTGCTCGGAATCTGTTACAACCCGGAAGGCGGCACCGCCGGTCCGGAAGGTCCGCGCGGCGACGCGATTTATAACAACCACATCGCGCGCTTCGGGTTCGCCGTAGCGGTGAGCGGCGGCTCGGTGAACAACATGTTCACGGATAACACGCTGGCATCGTTCACCGGAGCTTTCCGCGAGCCACAGAACTTCGTCATCCAGGGCGGGACCAACGTGGAGATCGACAATACCTCGGTCGTCATCCCGGCGACCAATATCGTCGCACCGTAACCCCGCATTGACTCGAACCAAAGGGATGGCCGTCCACGGTCATCCCTTTCTCTGTCACCCATCATCATGAAATTCCATCGAACCCTTATTTCCGGACCGACGGTGACATTGTTCGCTGCCGCCGGATTCGTCCTGTCCATGCGCCGGCGGAGGAGCGCATAACCCTCCCGCGCCTTTGATGTCCGAGGAAATCCAACCTGCCTTGCCGCCGCGTCCATCCTCCGGGGATGACGGGGAAGTACAGGCGTGGTTGGAAACCGTGGTGATGACCTACTACCGCCAGCTTTACCGTTACGCGCTGAGTCTATCAGGGCAAGAGGCGGATGCCGCGGACCTGACCCAGCAGACCGCCGTGAAGTTTGCCTTGAAATGGCACGAGATCCGCGAGGATGGCGCGATCAAGTCCTGGCTCTACACCACGCTCTATCGGGAGTTTCTCCTGCTCCGCCGCAGGGAGCGCAAGACGGTGGAGTTCGACGAATCCCTGATGCCGCAGCCGTTTGACGAAGCCGCGCCGCAGGAACTCCGCGCCGACGGCAGGACCGCGGTGGAACTCATGAAACGCATGGACGAGCCGCATCGCTCGGTTCTATCGCTATTCTACATCGACGACATGTCCTACCGCGAGATCGCCGAAGTTCTCGAAGTCCCGGCAGGCACCGTGATGTCCAGGCTCAGCCGCGCCAAGGACGCGCTGCGTTTGCTCCTAACACCCGCAACATGACCGAAGAACAATTACATCTTCTCCGATCGCTTCGTCCGCTTGGTCAGGACGATCATGAAGCCGGCGTGCCCGAGGCCCGCGCCGCTGCGGAAGATGCGGGCATTTCCATTCATCTCGATGACGAGCGCCAGACGGACATCGCGATGCGCGCCGCGCTTGGGCAAATCGAGCCGCCCGCCGGATTGGAAGACGCGGTGAGGACGGCCATGCGCGCCGCCCGTGGTATCGGCGAGCCGCCCGCGGAGTTGCGCGAGTCCGTTCTATCAGCCGTCCGGCTGCCGGGGAACGCCGAGTCTGTTAGCGAGGCGCGAATGTCCCGCCGCCGCTGGCTCGGCTGGGGCGCGGGCATCGCCGCCTCGCTCGCGGTCGGCGGGAAATGGTGGTGGGACACCCGGGCGTTCACCATGGGGAAATTGACGCGCGAGCTCACCGCCATCACCCGCAAGGGGATTTCCCTCTCGCTCATGAGCATGGACAAGGCCGCCGTGGGAGACTGGTTGAAAGCTAACAAGGCTCCCCGCGTCGCCGTGCTGCCAGAGAAACTCGACGCGCTCGTTCGCAAGGGCTGTCACCTCTACGACATCGACGGCCACCCCGTGAGCCTCGAATGTTTCCTCCTGCCGGACATGCGGCAGCTCCATCTCTACACCACGCCGTCCGCCGGACTCGTCAATCCGCCGACTCCCGGAGCCGCCGCCGGATTCACCAGAGACGGCGATCTCACGATGGCCACTTGGGCCACAGGGGAGAACACCGTTCTTCTGGTTTCCCATGAATCTCCGGAACTCATTCGCCCGCTGATCGCGTGAAATCCGGCCCGCCGCCTTTCCGGTGGCGGACCGGAGAAACGCGGGTAATCTCCCGGACCATGAAAGCCATCCCAGCCATCATCCTGTTAGCCAGCGCCGCGCTCGCCGGCGCGGCGGAACCCCTCGCCGCCGGCGCCCGCCTGCCCGATGTCACCGTCCGCACCGAGCAGGACGCCCCCGTCAAGCTCGCCGCCGCCCTCAAGTCCGAGCCCGCCGTGCTCATTTTCTACCGCGGCGGCTGGTGCCCGTATTGCACCAAGCATTTGTCCGCGATGATGGACATCGAGGAGAAACTCCGTGACGAAGGCTACTCGATTTTCGCGATCAGCACCGACCAGCCGTCCAAGCTCGCCGCCACTCCCGGCCGGGAAAAACTCAAATACACGTTGCTCTCCGACAGCAAGATGGACGCCGCGAACGCGTTCGGCATCGCCTACACGGTCTCCGACGAGACGCTGGAGAAATACAAGGGCTATCACATCGACCTCGAAGCCGCATCCGGGGAAAAGCACCACAAGCTGCCCCATCCGGCGGTCTTCATCGTGGATCGGGAAGGCATCATCCGTTTCGCCCACGTGAACGAGGACTACAAGGTCCGCCTTGATCCTGAAAAAGTCGTCGCCGCCGCCAAGGAAGCCAAGAACCCAACCTCGAAAACCACCCCATGAACGCCTCCGAAAAACTTGCCCTCCTCGCACCCGATCTCACCCGGAATTTCCCCCGCAGTCCGCGCGAATGCCTCGGTGGATTCGTGGTCGCCGCCCGCGCTCTCGACAAATGCCGCGCCGTCGTCGCCGGAACCAACGGGGAATATCACTTCGATTGTCCGCTCGACCGGACTTTCTTCGACTTCGCCGGGCTCGACGCCGGAGCCG
>JANMJJ010000178.1:0-53593 GCA_031371325.1 Akkermansiaceae bacterium
CCGCAGTCCAAGGTTCAGGGGCATGGTGGGTAGCGGCATTCATTCGGTGACCCGCACTTGGCCATTCATGAGCATGGGCAGCAGCCAATCGCGGAGGGTGGTGAGTTCTTGGTTTTGGCGTTCAAGGTTGTCCTGTTGGGAAAAGATAGGCTGCATCAAATCCGAGAACTCGGATAGGTTACTAGGCTCCGGGAGTTGTGTTTGAATGGACTTGAGCGTGCCGCCTGAGACTTCCTTGAAGGTCGAGCCTGAGGCGTTTTGCTCAATGGTCTTCATGAGGTGATTCAAGGTGTAATAGATGAACTCGGTTGAGTAGCCCTTCGAAGGGACGAATGATTTGAAGCCTTGATTGGTGGTGACTGGATTCCGGGCGATGGCGGTGTAGCCGATGGGCGCGCGGGAACTCATGAGAACGGTTCCGGCGGGAAGTAGCGTCAGTGATGCGCCTTTGATGCCTTCATCCGTCACTCCCACTTCTCCACGGGTGATGAATTTGTTGCCGGTGTTGCGGGAAAGATCTTTGGGCGTGATCCATGGTGTTCCCTGCGGTGAGAAAAAGTGGTCTTCTTTGGTGCTTGGGGTGCTGCCGCCGACAATTTCACCGAGGCAATTGAGACTTCCGACAACCCACCCTTTCGGGATCTCGCGTTTGAGTTGGCTATCATAGACCATTTTGCCGCCGGAGGTGCGGTAGGGTTGGCCGGCGAGGCGGGGCTTGCCGAGGGCGGCGGCTTGGGCGGCGCTCAGCGGGAAATCATACTGCACGAACCAGTAGTCATACAGCAACTTCGCCATCCCCTCCAACTCAGAGTTGATCCGGCGGTTGAGGGCGATCTTTTCTTGGATTAAGTATAGGAAATCACCAATCGAAACCTGCTCCTTGTAGCTTGGAAGCAGCAGGTCCAAGTAGGAAAAGATTTGTTCATTCAAGCTGCAACGCAATGTCATCACGGCGTTGTTGTTCATCGCTTTCCTGAACAGGTTACCCCGGAGGTAGAAAGCCATATACTTCGCGTAGGTCAGGTCCGGACGCAGTGGGCGAAGCCGCTTCAAGAAGCCGCTGTAGGTCGCACCGGGATAGTCCTTGGCAGCCACGCAACTCATTCCAAGTTCGTCGATGGTTTCACTTGTTCTCGTGAGAAAGACATCACCCTCTTTTACTGAATAGGTTTCCTGTTCAATTTCTGACGTATCCATCAAGTCAGGAAAAGAATCGGGCAGGAAATGATTGTTGAAGACCGTGGTGAAGGAGACAAAAGGAGAGCCATGCCCGGCTTGAGAAGCCTTGGTGGAGATTCCCGAACTCATTTCGTAGAGATCGGCAAATTTGTGTTTCTGGAGTTTGTTCATAGCTGGATCTTTTTCAGCTTCTCCTCGATCTTGGTCTCCAAGGCGCGGGATTCCTTGAACATTCCAGTTAGCTTCGTTTTGAAAGATGCCATTTTAGAATCAAACTCCTTAGGCGTGATTTCCACATGCTCGACCTTCACGTCAAAATACTGCCCGGCGCTGAGGGAGTAGTTTTTGGCGGTGATGTCGGCGTAGGTGACGACGACGGAAAAGTCTTCGACGATTTCCTTGTGGTTGAAGACGCGGATGATTTGGTCTTCCTCGGCGGTGGCGAGCAGGGTTTTCTGGTTTTTGCCGTCCTTGACCTTGGTGCCGAGCTTGGAGGCGTCGATGAGGACGATGCCTTCCTTGTTGGCGGCATCGAGGAAGAGGATGGAGACGTTGGTGCCGGTGGTGGCGAAGATGTTGCTGGGCATGGAGACCACGCCGGCGAGCATTTTGTTTTCGACAAGGTGCTGGCGGATGCCTTTTTCAATCCCGGACTGGGCGGTGATGAAGCCGGTGGGGACGACGATGGCGGCTTTGCCATTCTTGGCGAGGGTGTGGATGATGTGCTGGATGAAGAGCAGATAGATGGCCATCTTGTCCTTGTCCTTGATCGGGACCTTGGGGATGCCGGCGAAGAAGCGGGAGCGGTGGGCCGGGGTGTCGAGCTCGTCGCGGAAGTCGGAGAAATCGAGCTTGAAGGGTGGATTGGAGACGATGCAGTCGAATTTTTCCAAAGCTCCCTTGGCGTCCTGGTGGAAGGGATGGAGGATGGTGTTGCCCTGGATGATGTGCGGGACGGAGTGGACGAGGTTGTTTAAAATGAGGTTGAGCCGCAGCAGGCTGGAGGATTTTTGGGAGATGTCTTGCGAGTAAATGGAGCAGCGGTCCTCGCCGATTTTGTGGGCGAGATTCATCAAGAGCGTGCCGGAGCCGCCGGAGGGATCGTAGCAGCGGACGTTTTTCATGGGCCGGGTGACGAGGCAGGAGGCCATGATCTTGGCGACGGCATGGGGGGTGTAATACTCGGCGTATTTGCCGCCGCCGTCTTTGTTGTAGTCCTTGATGAGGTATTCAAAAAGGGTGGCGAAGAAGTCGAACTTTTCCGCGAAGATCTGCTCGAAGCTGAAGTTGACGAGCTTGTTGACGAGGGCGCGGGCGAACTCGTTGCGCTTGTTGGCGACGTATTCGGTGATGGGATCGAAGAGCGGCTGCTTCTCGCCATCGTCGGTCATGACGGAGAAGATCTCGGAGTTCAGCGCGGCGATGGCGAGCAGGGTGGCATCGAGGGTTTTGGCGAAGTGGGCCTCGTTCTGGCGGGCGTAGAGTGTGGAGAGGAAGTGCTCGGGTCGGAGCTGGGCGGTGCCGTCGCCGAGCTGCATGAGGAGCATCTCGGAGTCGGCTTTTTTCAATTTCCGCAGGGCGTCTTCCCATGAGGCGGCCTTGGCGAGCTTGGGGTCGATGCGCTTGACCTCGTGGGCGAATTTGTCGTTGAGGAACTTGTAGAGGAAAATCTGGGTGATGATTTTGAACTCGTTGCCGTCGTTGCCGAGGCCGTAGTTGGCGCAGACGCCTTTGAGGTCGTCGATGAGGGTAATGGCTTGTTTTTGGAAGTCGCGGGTGGGCATGGGTGGAAGAAGGCTGAGAGGAAGATGGAGATTTTTTTAACCGCAGATGAACGCGGATGGACGCAGATGGGAAGAGATGATGAGGTGTTTGGTGGAGGCGGAAGATTTAGGTGGGCGGGTCGTCGGGCGGCGTGGCATAGCCGACTTCGGCGAGCTTGATGGCGGCCCAGGTGCCGCTGCGGGCTAGAGAAATGTGGGGATCGATGACAGCGAGATCAGCGCTCTCCGGCAAACGGACGACGTTTTCATCGTGCAGGTCATGCACCAGCAAGCCGGTGACAGGATGGAGGTAGGCGTAGTAAACATCGTCGAGCATGCCATCGTGGATGAGCTGGAGTTCACGCCATGGTAAAGCCGCTTGATCCAGCGTCCGGCTTGCTGGTCGTGGTGAACTTGATGTTCCGCACCGCCGCGCTTTCCTTGGATGGTCCAAGGTTGGAAAAAACGATCTTCGTCAAAAACATGTGCGTGATTTTCAGCCCATTTTCTGAGGACTTTGCGACCCGCACGGTCAAGGGAAGTGAGGCGGCTCAGCTCCCGGAGCTGCTGCGGGAGCTGCGGGATTTCAGGTAGTCGTATCCCTTGAGCGCCTGTTCGGTAGTGAGCTTCGGACGCTGCGAAATCGAAGCTGTCGTGGCTTTCTTCGCCGGGGACTTCGGCTGAGGCACGGTGATATTGAAGAGCGGCTTCGATGGGGTGAAGTGCATAGTGATGTCTGGAACGTAGCTGAAATGCCTGGACGGTCAAGACCGGGAGGGCCGGGGCCGGGCCGTCTCCAGTTCCATCCGGCAATCGGGGCGGAGTGGAATCGGGTGGAGGAAGCTCGGACGGATGCATGGGGGAGAAAAAGCTGAAGGGCTGAGAGGAAGAGGAAGATTTTTTAACCGCAGATGAACACGGATGGACGCAGATGGGAAGAGATGATGAGGTGTTTTGTAGCGGCGGTCTGCGACCGTCGAGGTGAATGAGATGATGGTGGTGGGGGAGAGGGCTTCGCGCTTTTCTTGGGCATCGACGCTCATAGAGCGACGCTACGTGGCGGTTCTTGAGCGTCTCATGCGGGTTGCTGGCCTTGGGACTCGGCGAGGTATTCTTTGAGGACGAGGTTGCTGATGAACTGGCAGCCTTCGGCGGTGAGCGGGAGGTGGTGAATGGTCATGAGCTGCTCGATGATGAGACGGGCCATCATTTTCTCGGCGAAGGCGGGATTGGTGAGGAGCTGGGCGTTTTGGGAAATGCGGGTGTCGGCCTCGGTCTTGAGGGCGGTGAGGGCGGCGGCGAGCTTGGCTTCGTCGGGGGTGGGTTCGCCCTTTTCGATGAGGCGCTTGTGGAGGCGGGCGTATTTTTCGTCGTTGGCGTATTTGGCGCGGAGGAGTTGGTTTTTCCGCTCCAGCTCGCGGCTGCGGGCGTGGATGTCATCGAGGGCGGCGGCGTAGGCCACCATGTCTTCTTGGGTGATTTCGCTGAGGTTTTTCTTGAGGAAGAGGCGTTCGAGTTCTTCGCGGAGGGTGATGAATTCCGGGTCGCGGGGATCGAAGTTTCCGGCGAGGCCTTCGCGGGTGCGGCGGAGTTTGTCGCGGAATTCTCCGGCGATGAGCATCTCCTCTTCGGAAATTTTGCGGAAGGCGAAGATGACGTCTTCGAGGGCGGTGTTGAGGAGGTGGGCGTTTTCGTGGCCGTGCTCAAGGGCGTCGCGTTGGAGGAGCAGGGCGAGGCGCTCGTTGGCGGCGTTGGAGAGTTGGAGGAATTTCCGGAAGTCGAGTTTTGCGAGGAGCTCATGCTGGCCGGTGGAGCGGATGAGGTTGTAGAGGCCGCGGGCGTCGTCGAGTGCCTTGATGATTTCCCGCAGGTCCGTGGGGTTCTGGATGGCGGTGACTTGTTGGGAGAAAATTTCGGCGTTGGCGGTGTCGTAGTGGAAAAGTGCGGCTTGGATGGCGTCGATCTCTGAGGAGATTTCTTCGGCAGATTTGAAGAGCTTCGAGTAGTGCTCTTGTTCGTCGCCGAGCTCGGGCTGGAGTTCCTTGAGGTAGGCTTGGTTGGTTTTGTCGAACTCGGTTTGAATATCGGCGAAGTCCACGACGTAGCCGTAGCGGAAGCTCTTGTAGGTGCGGTTGACGCGAGTGAGCGCCTGCAAAAGGTTGTGTGCCTTGATGACGCGGCCGAGGTAAAGCTTCTTGAGCCGGGGGGCGTCGAAGCCGGTGAGCAGCATGTTGTAGACGAACAAGATGTCGATTTTTCCGTCCTTGAAATCTTGCACCCATTGCTTGCGTTCGTCCTTGGTGCCGATGTCGTGGAGGATGAGGGCGTGGGTCTGGACGGAGCGGGCGGGGCGCGGAGTGAAGACGTAGGGAACCGGGTCTTCGGCGACTTTGAGATAGTCCGTGGCCGGTTTCTCGACGACGACAGGAGCAGGGCGGCGGGCGTATTTGTCGGCGAAAATTTCTGCCATCATTTTCGCTTGGTCGGCGGAGTCGCAGATGACCATGGCTCCGATGGTGGCGTCCCCGTAAGCGATGCGGGATTGGGTGAAGTCCTCGACGATGTAGTCGAGCATGGGCTCGACGAATTTTTCGTGGGCGTAGAGAGTTTTCCGGTCCGTCTCGCCGCGAAGGATGCGGATGTCTTCGAGGGCTTGGGCGAGATCGAGTTTGTATTGGGTCTCGATGCCTTCGCGGATGAGCCGGAGGGTGTAGCCATCGGCGATGGATTGGTTGTAGTAATACTTGTGGAAGTAATCGCCGAAAAGTTCCTTGGATTTCAGATTGTCACCGATGAGCGGAGTGCCGGTAAGGCCGATCTTGATGGCTTGGGTGTCGGACTCGTTGAGATTGGCGAGGAAGCTGCCGGTGGGATTGTAGCTGCGGTGGACCTCGTCGAGGAAATAGACGCGCTGGAGCTTGATGTTGTAGTCGGACGGGCGGACAACGTCGGTGTCGTCTTGGAATTTCTGGATGTTGACGACGGTGATTTCGGCGCGGCCGGAATGGTTGTGAATGGCGCTGGTGGATTTGATGTCCCGGGCGAAGGCGTCGCGGGAATTGATGGTGTGGACGACGAGGCCGCGGGATTTGAACTCGTTACTCGCTTGGATGAGTAGGTCAATGCGATCGACGATGAAATAGAACTTCGGGATGACACCCAGTTTCTGGAACCACGCGGTGAGGTGGTGGACGTTGTAAAAAGCAAGGGCGGTTTTGCCGCTGCCCTGGGTGTGCCAAATGATGCCCTTGCGGATGCCGGCTTCGAGAAACCGCACAATTGCCTGGGTGGCAAAGATCTGCGGGTAACGCATGACGTGTTTTTCGATTCTGTTGCCGGTCTTGACGTAGGCGAAGGCGAAACGAAGGAGAAACGCGAGCCGGTCGCGGGAAAATAGCGCGGTGAGAAGCTGGTGAGTGGCCGTTTCAGGATTTTTATTAATCGCGAACTCCGGCGAGTGCTTGATGCTGGTGAGATTATTGTCTGATAAAATCAGATCTTCGATTTCCTCGTCTTCGGGGGCAAGGAGTTCCGCAAGATTCCGCTCTTCCGCCTCGCGGAAGTAATTAAAAGCTGGATCGCCGTTTGAGGGCGAGGCGTAAAAGGCACCTTCCAGCGGTTCGGGCGAGTTGTCGTCGTATTCCATGTTGTTCGAAAACACCATGAGCTGGGTGAGATTGACGAAGCGGCGGAATTTCGGATTGCGCAGGCGGATGTTCATCCGGTTGCGTTCCGCGAGAATGCCGTCGCGATTGTTGGGTTTCTTGACCTCGGTGAAAATGAGCGGCATGCCGTTGATGAGCAGCGTGATGTCCGGGCGGAATTCGTCGTCGCCGTTTTTGCAGGGGAGCTCCGTGACGACGCGGAAGGAATTGCAGTCAAAATTTTCGAAGTCGATCAGTTTGAGGCCGGAGGTTTTCGTGAGGCGTTCGTAGAAAGCTTTGCCAAGGTCCTCGTTTTCAAGGAGCAGCGTGATTTCTTGGAGAAGCCGGTCGATGTTATCGGCCGTGGCCTCGGGATTGATCGCGGCGATGCTGGAGCGGAATAGCTTGGGGAAAATGTTGGTGGCTTCATCCCACTTGATTCCTTTTAATGAAAGGTAGGAATACCCCAGTCGCGAGAGGTGGAGGATTGCCGGGATTTTCACCCTAGAGTCTTCGTTGAAGGCCATGATTTCAGATGTTTTGCCGAGGAGAGCTTAATTGCAGAGAACGTTGGAATCGTGCCGGGAGTCCGTGGCGCTGTCGCTCCAGTCGTTGTTGGTGGTGACGATGTAGGACTGGGTGAAGGGCTTTTGGCTGGAGGCGGTGAAGAAGCGGTGGACTTGGGGAGGACTCATGGACTGCCTGAGAGGTTAGAGCCTCGCGGGGCAAGTGGAAGCAATATCCTTGGATCCGCAGGTGTTTGCCGAACGGCGCGGATAATTTCTCGTCGCTTGGGCATTAATCTTCTACGTCTTCCGCCATGAGCGATTCCATTGCCGAACTGACCGCGCAAATCCAAGACTTCGTGGATGCCCGCGAATGGCGGAAATATCACAACGCCAAGGATCTCGCCGTGGCGATCGCCGCCGAAGCCGGGGAGCTCATGCAGCATTTCGTCTGGCAACAGGAAGAGCAGATCGAAAAACGCCTTGAGAAAAACCGCGAGGAAATCGCTTCGGAAATCGCCGATGTCGCTATCCTCCTGTTTGAGTTCGCCGACAATCTCGGCATGAAACTCGGCGAAGTCATGGAGGCCAAGATCGCCCGCAACGATGTCCGCTATCCGGTGGATAAATCTCGTGGCAATAACCTGAAATACTCCGAACTGTGAGCGAGGAAACCCCACGCCCGCCGCGGCGCAAACGCTACAGCGGGAAGAATCCCCGGCGCTTCGAGGACAAATACAAGGAGCACGATCCCGTGCGCTACGGCGAGACGGTGGCCAAGGTGATCGCGTCCGGCAAGACCCCGGCGGGGACGCACATTCCGATTCTCGTCGCTGAATCCCTGGAGGCGCTCAAGCTCCAAGCCGGAATGACTGGGGTGGATGCCACCCTTGGCTACGGCGGCCATGCGGTTAGAATCCTGGAGCAAATTTCGCCGACGGGGAAACTCCTCGGCCTGGACGTGGACCCGTTGGAGCTGCCGAAGACCGAAGCCCGCCTGCGAGGGTTGGGTTACGGCGGGGATCGCTTCGTCGCTGTGCGCTCCAACTATGCCGGCATCGCCAAGGCACTAACCGATCACGGCGTGGACACGGTGGATTTCGTGTTCGTCGATCTGGGCTGTTCGTCGATGCAGTTCGACGATCCCTCGCGCGGCTTCAGTTTCAAATCCGCCGGACCGCTCGACATGCGCATGAACCCCGGCCGCGGGCTTTCGGCGGCCGACTGGTTGGCCAAGGTCGGCGCGGAAAAACTCGAAATCGCCCTCCACGAGCACGCCGATGAACCCCGCGCCGAGTCCATCGCGCTCGCGTTGGCGGGCAAGCGGTTTGGCAATACCCTGGCGCTTGCCCAAGCCATCCGCGAATGCATCCGGGTGAGCGATGACGACGAGCGGGAGCTCACCGTGCGCCGGGTGTTCCAGGCGGTTAGAATCTCGGTCAACGAGGAGTTCACCGCGCTCGACGCGTTTTTACGGGTCCTGCCTAACTGCCTGAAGTCCGGAGGGCGGGCCGCGATCCTCACCTTTCACTCGGGTGAAGACCGCCGCGTGAAGCAGTACTTCAGAGCCGGTATCCGTGACGGCCATTATTCCGAGATGAGCGAGGGCACGGTCACCGCCGGTCCCGAAGAGCGCCGCGTGAATCCACGCAGCAGCGCCGCCAAACTGCGCTGGGTGACCCGCGCTTGAAAAGCGCGGGTGCGCACGAAATTCCCCAAAGAGTTTGCTGCCGAACTTCGTAACCTATGCCGATGATTTTTAGACTCCCTGTCCTGTCATTTCTTTTCACCGTCACCGCCATTGCCCAGCAGGGAGACAATAAAGGGGCCAGCATGGACCCGGTGGTTCCTGAGAAACTGATCCCGCCCAGCCCGGTGCTGACGGTCGATCAGGCGTTGAAATCGTTCCAGCTCGCGCCCGGCTTCACCATCGAAGCGGTGGCCGCCGAGCCGCTCGTCGAAGAACCGGTGTGTCTCGATTTCGATGCCGCCGGCCGCATCTGGGTTTGTGAAATGAAAGGCTACATGCCGGACATCGATGGCAAGGGCGAATCCATTCCTGAAGGCCGCATCGTGATTTTGGAAGATACTAACAACGACGGCAAAGCCGACAAGCGCACCGTCTTTCTCGACAAGCTGCTGTTACCCCGCGCGCTGGCCGTGTTCGAGGATGGCGTGCTGTTCATGGACGAGCACCGCCTCTGCTGGATCAAGCGCAAGGGCGATGCTCCCGACGGCGAGCCCACGCTGGTCGATTGCAAAATCACCTCTGGCGGCAACGTCGAGCACAAGGCCAACGGCTTGTTAGCCAATCTCGACAACCGCTACTATCTCGCCAATTCCGACAAGCGCCTCCGTCGCAATGGCGACACTTGGGAATTCGAACCCACGTCCTCCCGCGGCCAATGGGGCATCGCCCGCGATGACTTCGGCCGACTCTATCACAATAACAACTCCACCCTCCTCTTCGGCGATCTCCTCGCCCCGAACCTCCTCCAGGGAAATCCGGGAGTGAAATTGAAGATCCAGGATTACACCCAGCTCGGCAGCAACCTCGTCTGGCCCGCCCGCGTCACCCCGGCCGTCAACCGTGCCTACGTCGCGAAAGCTCATGGCTTTAAAAGCGACACCCTCGACCCGCAGACCTACAAGCTCATCAGCGCCACCGCCGCCGCTGGCCTAGCGATCTATCGCGGCACGAATTTCCCGCAGGAATGGCAGGGCACCGCGTTCACCACCGAGCCGGTGTGCAATCTCATCAAAGCCATCCGCATCGAGGAAACCGACGGCATGATGACAGGCTCGCACCCGATGGGCGAAAGCGAATTCCTCGCCTCCACCGACGAACGCTTCCGCCCGGTCAACGCCTACAACGCGCCCGACGGCTCGCTCTACATCCTCGACATGTATCACGGCATCATCCAGCACAAGATTTACATGACCAGCTATCTCAGGAAGCAAACCCTGAGCCGCAGCCTTGATGCCCCCGCATCGGGCCTTGGCCGGATCTATCGGATCCGCGCCACCAACGGGAAAATCGAGCCGCTGAAAAACATCGCCGCCCTCCAGGGACTCGATCTCGTGAAAGTCCTCATGCACTCTAACGCCTGGCAACGCGAAACCGCCCAGCGCCTCCTCGTCGCCCGCAACGAACCCGCCACCATCCCGCTGCTCGCCAAGCTAGCAGCAGCCGGTCCTGCCGTCGCGCGCATCCATGCCATCTGGACGCTCGAAGGCATGGGCGTGCTGAAAGCCGAACATCTTGTTTCCGCGATCCAAAGCGCCGATCCCAAGCTCCAGTCGTCCGGCCTCTGGGCCAGCACCCGCCTCGCACCCGCCGAACTCGCGAAACTGGAGTCCGTTTTGCTAGCTGCCAACCCTGCGGCTCTGGAAGTGATGCCCTACCTCGCCCGCGCCCTCGGCCCCCTTGGCACGCCCAAGGCATTTGCCAAACTGGCTTCGATCCTCACTGCGCCGGGAAACCACAACTTCGTCCGCGAGGCGACGGTTTCCGGACTCGACCAGCACGAAATCGCCTTCCGTGATTCCCAGCTCAAGGAGCCGAAAGACCCGCAACTCCTCGCTTGGCTCGACCAAGGCAGCAAAGACACCACCGCCGGTCCGCACGCCACCGGCCTGCTGGGAGCCGATTTCGCCTCCTATCAACGCGGCAATGCGCTGTTCCATGGCGAGGCCGCCTGCTTCGGTTGCCACGGTGCCGATGGTGCGGGCATGCCCAACCTCGGCCCGCCGCTCGACGATTCGCAATGGGTCACCGGCCCACCCGCGATCCTCATCAAAATCCTCCTCCACGGTCTAACTGGCCAAGTCGCCGTCGCCGGTGAAACCTACAACCCCGCCGCCGACATGCCCGGCCTCGGCGCGAATCCCGCCATCACCGACCACGCCCTCGCCGACATCGCCACCTACATCCGCAACGAGTGGTCGAACCAAGCCGCCCCCGTCCCCGCCGCTTTCGTCAAACGCCAGCGCGAGCTAACCAAGGACCGCGCTGCCCGCCCTTGGACCGCCAAGGAGTTGGCCAACTGACTGGGTCGCGGGATTCATCCCGCGCGAAAAGATCAGCGGTCACACGGCTGATAATCGCTTGAATCATTCGGAAATCGACTCATAACCAAACATTTGCATTCCCCGAAGATCATCGGCCTTGAGCGAATCCGAGTCCATCTTCCGGCAGTTTTCCTGGACCCAATTTCACAAGCCAAAACAGCGCCGCGCATTGTCGCGGGTGAGTTCTGCCAGAGCCTCCGCAGGCATCCCAAGCGCGGTGGCAAGTCCCTGGCCGATGGCGGGCAGATTGGCCGGGTGGTTGTAGTTTTCCGGCAGGGGATGGGTGTTGAATGCCGCAGGCGGGAGCATGTCGGGCGCGTCGGTCTCCAACAGGATCCGGTCGCGCGGGAGCTGGCGGAAGACATCAACCACAGTGGATTTCCGCAGATGCAGGAAGTGCCCGCAAAACGAAAAGAACGCTCCTAGCGGAATCAGCCGGCGGGCGGTTTCGATCGACCCGCCGAAGGAATGCATGAGAAACCGTGAGGGTGGTGGTGCTCCGGCGAACGCGTCTAGCAGCGCACCCCAGGCCTTGAGGCAGTGGATGGTGAGCGGGCGATCCAGCTCCCTAGCGAGGCGGAGCTGGGCGATGAACACCGGATGCTGGATTTCCATCGGCGGATCGGCGACCCATTGGTCGAGGCCGCATTCGCCGATGGAGGCTTGCGGGTGGCTCTCTAGCAGGGCCGCGAGTTTTTCCTGCCATCCCGCACCGGCGGTGTGCGCGTGCCACGGATGGATGCCGAAAGCCGGGAGGATGAACTCCCGCTCGCTCTCCGCCAGAGCTGCCACCGCCGCCCAGTCGGATTCGCGGGTGGCGTTGACGACGCAGCGGGTGATACCGGACTGTTTCATCGCCGCGACGACCGGGCCGGGATCTCCTAGGCGCGGGTCCTGGAGATGGTTGTGGGCGTCGGTCCAGTGGAGCATGATTTTCTGGCGTACACTCGTCCGGGGATTGTTGGGGATCAATCCCGAATCGGGGGAAGCGCAGCGGGCGTTTGATGTTCCGGATGGGAGAGTGAAACCATGGACTGCGGCAGCCAGCCTACCGCTTTTCCGCAGCCAGCCTGCTGGCAAGGGCGGGCCGCAGCAAGCTACGAGTCCAAAGCGGCAGCAGGCTGCCGCAGTCCATGTGGGAAATCTAACGCACGCCGCGCGGGCCGGCCTTTTTCGGCGCGTCGAAGGTCACATCGGTGATCGAGACGCGCCGTCCGTCGTTGTTAGGATCGCAGGTGGCGACTTGCATCTTGCGCAGCGTCCAGACGTTGTCGGCGATAGGCATGACTTCCTCGACCTCGAATTCCTTCACCAGCCCGCCGCTTTTGTCGTGGCCGCGGATCCGCATGAAGGCTCCGAATTTCTTGTGAACCCAGACGTAAACGACCTCGTATTTTCCCGCCGTGCCGTGGGGCTTATCGACCCGCAGCTTGTAACAAGGTTGCCCGCCGACGTCTTCGGTGGCTTCGAGCTTGGGATTGGGCCAGTAGAAAAACCGCAGCGCTAGATCCTCGTAGGTCAGGTCGGTGCCGGCGATGGGTTCGACGATTTTGGCGGCGGGAAACTCCACAGTCTTGCCGTCGATGATTTCGAACAGGCTGAAATTTTCGTCGCCGATCCGGGTGTGGAAGATCCGCCACGCACCTTTGTTTTCGGAAAACTGGAACTGGATGTCCTTGCCCTTGAGAAACAGCGTGATGGGCGTGTTGGTGTTGCCCTTGCGGAGATTGCCGGTGAGGCCGTCGTCGAGTTTGGTGAGGGTGGCCGAGATGCGGGCACCTTCGAGGATTTGTTGGGCGTTGGGCTCCTGGGCACTTGCTGCGGATGACAGGGCGAGGGCGAAGATCGGCACAATCGATTTAAAATTCATGGGGGTGAGGATGGTGGAATCGCCGGCTTCGACAAGCCTTGCGGCGGATTCCTTCAAAAAAGCGTCGCTGCGGACGATGTATTTTTAGAATCCGCTGGTTTGGGGCTTGATGATCCGGGGGCGGGTGAATTGGATGGCCCGAACGCAAGAGTCGTTGCATCCCCCTATGAGTCTCCGCACCCAGCTATCCGATATTCTCCCGACCTTACTTCCAGGAAATCCTGTCGATTCGATCAAAGGAACCGAGTTGATCCGCCTGACCCGCTTGCAACTCGAGGGCAATTATTCGGACGCCTCGCTGCGCTATCATTTCTCGATCATGTCGTGCGACCCGGCCTCGCCGATCGCCAAGGTCGAGAAAGGCCAGGGCTACTATCGCCGCAGCGCGCCGTTGCCGGCACTGTCCGGTGCCCAGGAACTGCTGGCCTTGACCCAGGGACGGCTCGACGATCTAACGACCGCCGACTCAGACATGGTGGACAGCGCGATGATGCGGATCCGCAAGTTCCGCGCGGTGGTCACCCGTTATTTCGAGATCAACGGGCGTTTCCCCTTTGCCTTCCGCCAGGCGTTTGCCAAGGACTCGCCGCTGAGCAATTTGTGGAAATTTCCCGAACTGGTGCTCGTCGATTGGGAAACCGGTGGCTCGCCGGACGAGGAAATGTCGCTGGATGAAACGATGCTCTCCTTCAAACAGCGCTTGGGAATCGCGCCGTTCCAACTGCACGCGGCGCGTCTGCGGATCCAGCCGTCGCTGCAAACTTATCGTGAGGATTTTTTCCAAACGCTCGCCGTCTCGATGTGGGCGCAGGGCGGGGAATTGATCTACGCGGCACCGATCGAGGACGAGGCCTTGGCCAAGAGCCTGCGTCAATTGAGCGCGACCTTCGGCTTGGGGGTGACCTCGTTCGGCCTAACTGCCGAGGCCTTGGACGAGCTCCCGGGGCCGGCCAATATTCTCAACGCCCATCCTAGCGAAACCGAGGCGATCATGGCCAAGCTCGACATCAACCGCTTCGCCGTGCCGCGGTCCCGCCCGCACCTCGACTGGGCGGCGCTGAGCGCGATGCGCAGTGTATCCGAGGAGGCCGAAAAGCTCGTGCAGTGGCTCACCCGCTGCATCGACGAGCGCCGCGCCGAGGCCTTCAAGGACGAGTGATCGCGTGTCCTGGACATTCAACAGCGTGGCCGTCGTCGGCTCGGGAGCGGTCGGGCTGTATTTCGGCGGTCGCCTGGCGGCGGCGGGCGAGGACGTGCGGTTCTTGATGCGCTCGGACTTCGAAGCGATTTTCAGCGACGGATTGAAGGTCGCGAGCGTGCATGGCGATTTCGTGCTGCCGCAGGTGCAGGCCTATCGGACGGCGGCGGAAATCGGTCCGGTGGACCTAGTGATCGTCGCGTGGAAGGCGACCGCCAACGATCAGTTGGCCGCCGTTTTGCCGCCGTTGCTTCATGCCGGAACCCAGGTGCTCACGCTCCAGAACGGCCTGGGAAATTGCGAGCGGCTGGCGGAAATCGTCGGGCCGGATAGAGTGTTAGGCGGGCTGTGTTTCGTTTGCATCAACCGGCTCGCGCCCGGCCGGATCAGCCACTCCGCCGGCGGCAGGATGACCGTCGGCGAATGGCGGCCCGATGGCAGAGGTCGCGCCGGTGAATTGGAAAAACGCTTTAAAACCGCCACGATCCAAGCGGTCGCCGTCGATGATCTGGAAAAATCGCAGTGGGAAAAACTCGTGTGGAACATCCCGTTCAACGGGCTCTCCGTCGCGGAAGGCGGCGTGACCACCGATGTCCTGCTAGCCTCGCAGAAAACGGAAAACGAGCTGCACGCCCTGATGGCCGAGGTGATCGCCGCAGCGCGGGCACTCGGCCACAATTTGAGCGACGATCTCATCGACTTCAACATCGAACGCACCCGCCCCATGGGGCCTTATCGCACGTCCAGCATGATCGACTTTGTGGAAGGCCGGGAAGTGGAAGTCGCGCCGATTTGGGAAGAGCCGCTGCGCCGCGCGACCGAGGCGGGAGTGGCGATGCCACACACTGCCGACCTGCTGCGGCGGATTCGTGAGCGCCTGGCGCGGCGGGCGAAGTGAGGGCTGCTATTTCGCACCTTTTTGTTCGAGGAATGAGGTGCGCTATATCGGAGGCATGACACTCCCGCCAAATTCACGAGATTTCGGGAAAACTCCCGCCGGACGGATTGGGCTTCTTATCGTCTTACTTTGCGGCGCGGTCCCCCAAACATCGTGCGGATGGATGAGCCGCGTCCACAACAAGGAGACCGTTTCATTCGCGGACGACCTTCGTGAGACCCGTCAGGAAATCACCGGCAGGGCCACCATCAAGGACTTCCCAAGCGATCACCCCGTGGTTGAGATCCATGGGGACAAGCAGGCCCGTAACGGAATTTTCTGGCCAGCCTTCGCTCCGAACCCCGCAACCTTGGACGCCTCCGTCCCGTGGCATTTCGAGCTGCTGGAATACACGAACCGCAGAATATCACTAACCGACATCTTGCGGGTCCGCCTCCGCAGGCAAGTCGTCTTCGACGCATCCGTCTGCGAGGTTCACCATGATCCCATGACCCGGGTCGTGGAGGTCACCGATAAGTATGCGGGAAGAAAATCCCCTGACTTTTTTGCCGAAACTCGCAGCACCCGCTTCCCACACACAGGCACGGGATTTCCCGTTTGTCAGTTCTACGACAATTTCTGGGTCACCTGGCGTTGCTCCAAATGCGTGGATGAGGGAAAAGTATGGTGCTGCAGGCACTTGGCCCGCGCTCCGTTTCTGTGATAATCTATCGATAGATCCCTATAATCGGGCATTGGCCTGAACAACCATCTTTTCCCCGCCACCGCACCTCAAATGAGCTTTCTCTGAGGCCTTCACCCAACCCTGGCCGGAGAACAACGAAGCCGCCAAGGAGGCCTTCGCAGAAATGCATGGACTCAAGTAATGCCATTTTCCACCTGTTGGGGTCGGAGCAAAACTAGACAGAGACGGTTCAAAACTGAATTTCATCCGCTGAGTAAGTCGTGGTTCTCGCCCAGGCGGGAAGGTCCGGGGAGCGTTTGCAGGATACGGCTCTGCCGGAGGGCAACCGGAGCGGCAGACGTTGCCAAAGGGGCTTGCGGCAGACACTAAGGAGGGTTGAAGTCTGCGGAGATGATTTGGTTCAAAAGAGTCTGAACGACCAAGGTATCCCAAACGGGACTGAAACAAGAAAGGTTTGGTCGCGCTGAGGCCTTTCAAGACGGAGTGGCGGGGAAGCTTTGATTCGGCGTAGAATTTGGGACTCCGAGCGATGGAAGCGGAAGCATTAAAAATCCGGGTGGCCAATCGGTTCCCAGTCTGGCACAAGGTCTCCGTGCCCGAGACCCGAATTCTCCAAGTTGACGATGACGAAATAAAGGACGCCGTGACCGAGGCGTGTGCCTTGCTGCGTGCCGGCGAAATCGTCGCTCTGCCTACTGAAACCGTGTATGGCTTGGCGGCGGACGCGTTCAATCCCGACGCGGTTGCCAAGGTTTTCGCCGCGAAGGAGCGGCCGTCATTCGACCCGCTCATTGTCCACATCGCTTCGCGCGGGGATTTGAAAAATGTGGCCATCGTGCCCGAGGACATCGCGGAAACGGTGAACAAACTAACGGACGCGTTCTGGCCCGGACCGCTGACTTTGATTTTACCAAAACATCCCGACGTGCCGGATCTGGTGACCAGCGGGTTGCCCACGGTGGCGGTTAGACAAAGCGCGCATCCGGTTTTCCGGGCGGTGAACAAGGAATTCGGCTGCCCGATCGCCGCTCCGAGCGCGAACCGCTTCGGTCGGATTTCGCCGACTTCCGCGTCGGCCGTGATGAAGGAGCTTGGAGGGCGCATCCCGCTGATTGTCGATGCCGGGGCCTGCGCCGAGGGCGTGGAGAGCACGATTATTTCCATCGAACCTCGCGAAGGGAAAAAGCCGGTTTTCCGCCTGCACCGCGCCGGGCCGATCACCAAGGAACAGCTCCAGGAATTCGGCAGGGTGGAGAAAGTGCGCGAGATCAAGGCTGACGCACCGCAAGCTCCCGGTCAGCTCGCGAGCCACTACGCGCCGCTCACGCCGTTGATTCTGTTGGGAAAACCGGAGGATTTTGTGCCCGAGGAAGGCAAGAAATACGGGCTGCTCAGCTACACCGGTGATGACGACAGCCCCTACGTGACGCTTCACGATTGGGACGTCATCGAGTCGCTCAGCCCCGGCAGTGGCAAGCTGGCGGAAGCGGCGATCCGGCTGTTTTTCGTGATGCGGCTGCTTGACGAAGCCGGACTCGACGCGATCATCGCGGAACCCGTTAGCGAGACCGGCCTCGGGGTGGCCATCATGGACCGCCTGCGCCGCGCGTCCGTTAGCTCCCAAGACACTTTGTGAAACCCCAACTGCTGTCACTGAGACCTCATCACATCGGCACTGGCCCAACTGCCGGATTGGGAAAACCCAGCCGTTTTCCGCATTAACAAGGAAGTCCCGCGTGCGACTTCGATGACTCGGCCTGGAAGGAAATCGCGGTGCCATCGAATTGGAAGATGCAGGGGTTATCCGAACGATCCCGCGCTGGTCGAACTGTGCGATGAACTCGGATTCTAGGTGGTTGCCGAGGCTAGACGCGAATTCCCGTTTCCGTTTGGAGCTATCCTTTCGGCAACGTGGGCGTGAGCGTGAATTCAAGTTGATCGGCATCGCGCAGCAGCTTTACCCGAACCGGCTGGCCGGGGATCAGGTAAAAGAACGCATTCGCCGCATCCGCGTAGTCCGTGACCTGCCTCCAGCCGATGCTGAGAAGCAGGTCGTTCGGCTTGATTCCCGCGGCTGCGGCAGGCGAATTGGGCAGCACCCGGCAGATTTCCGGCGTTGGGGATTCGGCACGCAGTGCGAGCCCCAGCCAGCCACGGGTCAGGTGGCCACCATTGCAAATATCCTGCTGCACGCGACGAACCGCCTCGGCGGGAATGGCATAGCCGATATTCGCACTGCCTGAGTGTTGGAACACAATGCCAACCACCCGGCCGACACTATCCACCAGCGGAGTCCCTGGCGGCGGAACCTCCCGGCTGAAATTGACGCGCAGCAAGGCAAGCGGCAAAATTTTTCCTCCCACCTGTTTCACCCATCCTGTCGTATGGCATTTGATCGGGCCTCCGGGTTCCATAGATTGCAGGGTGGTGCTTGAACTCGCACCCGCATCCTCGACCCAAACAGTCGTTTTGGGTATCACATTGCCTTCGATATTGATGAATCCGAGTCGCGACACGGGATCATGACCGATCACCTTGAACGGGATCAAGCGGTCCCCGAGTTGAAGTCTGAGGCTTATCGGGTCGCTACCGGCGGCGACAACCACGACCATTGTGGATCCGCCGGTCACGGGCACTGCCGTGGAGTCATGCTCCTCGCCATCGGCCGCTGGAAAAATTGCCTGCCAGCGGGGCGATACAGCCACAGGCTGCGCAATGCTCGCGGAAACGAAAAGACCCATTCCGCAACATATCGGAGCCAACCACCGTCGGCTCAAATTTTCCAGATCCACCATTGCGGGGGCTCTGGAATTAGAATACTTGCTCGCCTGCGTTTCCTTGAGTCGAGGGACTCAAGTCCAATTGATTGAGTTGCCCCACCGTGGGAGGAGCGGGTGCCGGAATGACTTGGAAATTCACGTGAGACGCCGGGGCACTTTCTGTCACCACATCGTTCGGTGTCAGGAAAAAAGCAACCGTTACTGCCGCATAGGCCACACCCGCTCCATAAGCCCATTTGGAAGGTCCTAGATCAGAGAACCAACTGAACATGAAGGTGATGAAATTTGTCAAACCCGACTTTTTCACCGAATTTTCGCGCTGATTTCGGTGAAATTCGCAGATAAATTCTTGCCAATACTCCGCATCAGGATGCTCGGTGTGCTTGAGTGCCAGCAGATTGCTGATTTGTTCAACGGTTGGTTTCACTGCGATTGATAATTAGGATTTATAAAACATTTGACCCGCCAGCAAGAGAATTTTTAAAATCTTTCTTCCCAACTGTCCTGCAAGGCTGACTGGAGTTGGAGATGCGCATAATGGAGTCGTGACCGAATCGTGCCCTCGGAAGTGTCAAGCACCCTAGCGATTTCCCCATGGGACATGCCTTGGATGTCAAACATCGTAACCACCATTCTGTGGGGTTCAGACAGTTTTTTCATCGCTTCGTTCAATCTAATCTGCAGTTCGTTGAGATTTGTCTGACGCTCGGGGTTGGCCTCGTGTGTGTTATCAATCAACGCCGGGTCGAGCTTCACCGAGGAATCGATGTCATTCAGGCTCAGTCCTACGCGACGTTTTTTCTTCTTGAGAAAATTGAGAGTCAGATTGACAGCTATCTGATAAATCCAAGTGTAAAACGTGGAGCTTCCGCGAAATTTGCCGAGCGATTGGTAGGCGCGGGCAAAGATTTCCTGCAATAAATCATGAGTGTCCTCCTTATGGGAGGTCATGTTATAGACGAGACCGTACAGCTTGTCGCCATACTTTAGGATCAGGGCATCGAACGCACGCGTTTCGCCTTGTTGGGCACGCATGATGAGGTCCTGGTCAGGGTCGGGGGGACGTGGCTGACGAAACATTAAGATAGGGGGGTGGCAAGCAGTGGACGCAGACTACACAGTCGCCGCCGCGTGTAAAGAGGCGTGAACGATCCTAAAAGGCCGAGTTCACTCCGCCCGCCCACCGAGGCACCTTTCACCGCCACACTTGCAGCATGTCGGACTTCGAAAAAACCGTTTAAATCGCTTGGAATTTGGGCGCGGGTCCGCGCATGGCAGTGCGTTTCGTTTCCGTGGATCATGCCCCCCGATGCGGTTGCCACCGGACCTCCGGGACTGGGTGCCGCCCGGCCACATCGTGCATTTCGTGATGGATGCCGTGGAGTTGCTGGACACGGGGTGTCGGCAGAGTCCGCGCCAGTGCTCAATGAAGAACCGGAATGCTTGTGTCGCGGGGCGAATCCGTCCTTGTCTCCGCCGGACACTTGATTGAACTCAGCCCGGTGGAAGAACCCGAAGATCGCCCCGAACCTGCCGCGCACCCCAATGACGGCTTCTTCAAAGCCATCTTCTCCCAGCCCGGGCACGCCGTGCTTTCTAGGAACTTGAAACCCGCCACCGGTTTCTGCACCGTGAGTCCGAGACGCGGGTCAAGCGCTGAACGCCGACTCCAGTCGAGCGACCGGAGTTTTGATATTCGACCCGTTCCCCATTCCGCTTGCGCTCACGGTGCGGGGTCCTAGCATCCGGTGCTTTCCAAAGCTCCGTTGCTCATGAACCGCATTTTCGTCGAAAAAAAGGCCGCCCACACCGCCGAAGCCCGCCACCTCTTCCACGACCTCCACGAGTCCCTCGTGCTGCCCGGCTTGCATGGCGTGCGCATCGTCCAACGCTACGATTGCGACGGGCTATCCGATGACGAATTCAGTTCCGCTTCACGACTGATTCTCTCCGAGCCGCAGGTGGATTCGATTTCAGAATCGCTCAGTCTGGCGGACAATGAATCCGCCTTCGCCGTCGAGTTTCTTCCCGGCCAATTCGACCAACGCGCCGATTCCGCCGCGCAATGCGTCCAGATTCTGACCGGCAAGGAGCGACCGTTGGTTGCCTCCGCGAAAGTCATCATTCTCGTGGGCAATCTAACCGCCGCCGAGGTCGCGAGCGTCAAATCCTACGTCATCAACGCCGTCGATTCCCACGAAGTCCCTGTGGCGGCGATCACCGGTCGCCGCGAAACCCCTGCTCCTCCCGACGTCCTCATCCTCACCGGGTTCGCCACCTTGGACGCCACCACGCTCCGTGCCGACCTCAGCCTCGCCATGTCCACCGAGGACGTGGCGTTCTGCCAGACCTATTTCCGCGACGAGGAAAAGCGCGATCCGAGCCTCACCGAGATCCGGATGTTAGACACCTACTGGTCGGACCACTGCCGCCACACGACGTTTCTAACCAAGATCGGCGAGGTCACCTTCGGCGCAGGCACTGAACCCGTCCAACGCGCCTGGCAAACCTATCTCGCCACCCGCAGTTCGCTCGGTCGCGATGCAAAGCCAATCACCTTGATGGACATCGCGCTCATCGGCATGCGCGAGCTGAAAGCCTCCGGCGAGCTCGACAACCTCGAGGTCTCCGAGGAAGTCAACGCCGCCTCCATCGTCGTCCCCGTGGAAATCTCAAATCTGAAATCTGGAATTTCAAATTCTCGCAGGGAGGAGTGGCTCGTCATGTTCAAAAACGAGACCCACAACCACCCGACCGAGATCGAGCCCTTCGGCGGAGCGGCCACCTGCCTCGGCGGCTGCATCCGCGATCCGCTTTCCGGGCGCTCCTTCGTCTATCAGGCGATGCGGGTCACCGGTGCCGGCGATCCGCGCACGCCGTTTTCCGAGACTCTCCCGGGAAAACTCCCGCAGAAAAAAATCTGCCAAGTCGCCGCCCGCGGTTACTCATCTTACGGAAATCAGATCGGCCTTGCCACCGGTCAAGTCGCCGAGGTCTATCACCCCGGCTACGTCGCCAAACGCTTGGAAATCGGTGCCGTGGTCGCCGCCGCCCCGCGTTCCAACGTCTTCCGTGGCTCCCCTGCCCCCGGCGATGTGATCCTGCTCATCGGCGGCCGCACCGGACGCGATGGGGTCGGCGGTGCCACCGGTTCTTCCAAGGAACACACCGACACCGCGCTCGAAAATTCCGCCGAAGTCCAGAAGGGCGACGCACCCACCGAACGCAAAATCCAACGCCTGTTCCGCAACCCAGACCTCACCCGCAAAATCAAAATCTGCAACGACTTCGGTGCCGGTGGCATCTCCGTTGCCATCGGCGAAATCGCCCCGTCGTTAGAGATCCACCTAGACGCCGTTTCCAAGAAATACGACGGCCTCGACGGCACCGAACTCGCGATTTCCGAATCCCAGGAACGCATGGCCATCTGCGTGGATGCCTCGGAAGTCGGCTATTTCATCGCCGAGTCCGACAAGGAAAACCTCGAGTGCAACCACGTCGCCAACGTCACCGATACGGGTCGCCTGGTGATGACCTGGCGCGGCAAAACCATCGTCAATCTCTCCCGCGCCTTCCTCGACACCAACGGCGTCCAGCAGAGTGCTAACATCCACGTGGCTGGTGCATCCTGCTCCAGTCCGTGGCAGGAGCGCCCCGCTCCTTCACCACTCACCCGCCTTTCTTCACTCAACCTCTGCTCCCAAAAAGGTCTTGGCGAAATCTTCGACGGCTCAGTGGGAGCCGGCACGGTGCTGTGGCCTTTCGGCGGTGATCGGCAACTCACCCCGCCCGACGCGATGGTCGCCAAGCTTCCCCTGCTGGAAGGCGATACTGATGTCGCCACCTTCATGAGCTGGGGCTTCAATCCGGATCTATCCGCATGGTCGCCCTTCCACGGCGCACTCTACGCCGTCACGGAATCCGTCTGCAAAGCCGTCGCCGCCGGTGCGCAGCTCTCCGACATCCGGCTCACCCTTCAGGAATATTTCCCGAAACTCGGTAACGATTCCACCCGCTGGGGCCTGCCCTTCGCCGCCTTGTTAGGAGCCTATCAAGCCCAGCACGGACTCCGCCTTGCCGCCATCGGTGGCAAGGACTCGATGTCCGGCTCCTTCAACGAACTCGACGTCCCGCCCACGCTCGTTTCCTTCGCCCTCGCACCGGGCAAAGCCAGCCTCGCGCTTTCTCCCGAGTTTAAAATGGCGGGATCGACGATCTCCTTCGTAGAAATTTCCCGTGACGCGGACCACCTCCCGGATTTCAGCGAACTCAGGCAAGTCGCCGCCTCGCTCCACCAACTCAATTCCGCCGGGAAATTTCTATCACTCCATCACATCGGGCAAGCCGGGATCGCCGCCGCACTCGCGAAAATGGCCTTCGGCAACCACCTCGGCGCGGAAATCAACACCACCCTCGACCTCGCCCGCGAGCGCTATTTCGCTTTCCTCATCGAGCACGCTGAACCGCTACCGGCGGAGTTCGGCGCGCTTGAACTCGGCAAAACCACCGCGACCGCCGCGCTGGTTCTCAACAGCGAGGCCCACACCCTGACCGCACTCCAGGACGCCTGGACCGCCACGCTTGAGCCGATCTATCCGACAAAAGCCGAGATCGTGGCTCGTGAATCGGAGGTGATGGTCCCTCTCTTTTCTTCATCCGCAATCCACTATCCACGATCCCCGATCTCAAAGCCAAAGGCTTTGATCCCCTCCTTCCCCGGCACTAACAGTGAATACGATTCCGCCAAAGCCTTCCGCGAAGCCGGGGCCGAAGCGGAGATCCTGGTGTTCCGGAACCTGACCGCGAAGCACATCGAGGAGTCGCTAACCGCGCTGGCGACCCGGATCCGCCAATCGCAGATCCTGATGTTCCCCGGCGGCTTCAGCGCGGGTGACGAACCGGACGGCTCCGCCAAATTCATCGCCACCATCATCCGCAGCCCGCGCGTCGCCGATGCCATCATGGACCTCTTGAAAAACCGCGACGGTCTGATCCTCGGCATCTGCAACGGCTTCCAAGCCCTCGTCAAAACCGGCCTCGTGCCCTATGGCGAAATCCGCGACGCCGCCACCGATGCGCCCACCCTGGTCCACAATTCCATCGGCCGCCACATTTCCTGCTACGCCCGCACCCGCATCGTCAGCACGCTTTCGCCGTGGCTGGCTAACAGCACCGTCGGCGACATCCACCGGGTCCCGGTTTCCCACGGGGAAGGACAGTTCCACGCTTCCGCGGCGGTGATCGCGGAACTCGCCGCCAGCGGTCAAATCGCGACGCAGTATTGCGACTCCGACGGTGTGCCGTCCATGGACATCGCGATCAACCCGAACGGCTCGCTTGCCGCGATTGAAGGAATCACCAGCCCTTGCGGCCGGGTGTTCGGAAAAATGGCGCACACCGAGCGGGCAGGCCGCAGCGTCGCCCGTAACATCCCCGGCAACAAGCACCAGCCGGTGTTCGCTGCGGGTGTGGCCTACTTCGGTTGAAAATAAGCCTCCGGCAACTCCCGCAACAATGAAACCGGCTTCGTGCGCATGGGGAAATGCTGCGAAACCTGAATCCGCCTTCCTCGTCTCAAGTTCGGCGGCTAACTCTTCCGCCATGCCCAATCTCCAAAGCCGCCTGATTGAAGCTGCGGTCCGCCCGTTTTCCGACAACGCGGAACTGAAACACTCCGCCGCCGATTTCCTGGAGAAACGGCTCACGGAAGATGCCGACGAGGGCGTCATGCTGGCGCGGTGGGATGAGGTGGATGCCAGGAAACGCAAATCCGTCTGGCGCATCGGTCTTTGGACACTGGTCGCGGTGGTTTCCGCAGGGGTCGCCATCTCGGACTTCGATGAAATTTCCCGGCTGGTGCCTTGGGGAAAATGGATTGTCACAGGATCCATTTTCGTGCCGGGGCCGAAGGATGGAGTGCCGCGCATCGCCAGCAAACTCAATGAAAGCGAGAAGCTCCTGCTGTTTGGAGATTTGTCGAAAAAGACGAAAAGCGAACGCAAGGAGGCGCTGTGGCGAAGCAAACCGGAGAATCCCGCGTATTTTGCGGATTACGCCGGAGCTTTCGTCTCCGAAAACGACAAGCTCCCGCCGGATTTCCTGAAAACCGCCAAGCGCATCGATCCCACCAACGCCTGGTTCACCTATCTGGCTGCCGCTGTCGAATCACAGGATTCCGTGAAGAGTAAATCCCGCAAGAGCAAGCGAGTGGCGGGCAAGGTGGTCTATGAAAGTCCGAAGTCGTGGGAAGTTTTAGATCAAGCGCGTCTTGATCGCGCCATGGAGTTGCTGCGGGAGGCACGAAGTCAGCCGAAATGCACGGACTTCAGCGCCGACATGCTACGGAAACGCCTGCCACTGCTTCCGCAGGGGAACTTCATCGATCAACTCGACTCCAGCGTTTGCCTCTCCGAAGCCTCGGTGTTTTCGAGTCTCCGACTCAGGCGTTTGGGGGATGCCATTGCAGCGAGAGCATGGAGCTTGGGTGAATCCGGCGATGTTCCGGGTTATCAGGAAATTTCCAGCGATGGTGACCGATTTCTCCGCCAGATGTACAGTGATGGAGCCCACACTCTTTTGGACGAGTTGGTGGGACGGGTCATCGCCTTCAGCCTAGCAGAAAGTTTCGGTTCCGCGGCGGAGAAACTTGGCCTTGAGGACGAGGCCGCGCGTTGGAAACCCATTGAGAAGCGGATGACGGAAGCCAAGGAACGACTCGATTCCCGCGAATTCATCGTGGATGGTCAAGCCGTGAAGCGCGGCACGATCACGGGCGGGATCCTCGGCGGGTCTATCGAAATGATCGCCAAACGCCCGGAAACCCAACCGCCGCTGAGGGACTCAGATCTCAAACCCATGCGCTTGGTGGACCATGAGTTCCTTTCACGGCTTTTGAGCTACGTTTCCTGGGGAGTGCTGGCCTTGTGCGCCTGCTTGGTCGCGAGCTACCGGTTCCGGGTGACGGCCATGTCCCGCCGCTTGGCGCGGCGGATGGAGGATCTGCTGCGCCCGTCCGACTGGGGATGGATCTTCGCGGCGGGAGTGGTGCTGCCGTTTGTTTTCGTGATGGCAGTCAACCGGCTGACGCCGCTGGGTGGGCGGGCGTTCGGAGTGCAAGGCACGGCGCTGCTCATGCCTGCTGGCCATTTTCTCGCGCTGTTGCTCTTGTGGCTGATCCTGCCGGTGCAGATCGTGCGCTGGCGCTTGGCGAAACGAGCGGGTGGCCTGGGTTTTTCCAAACCGTCCTTGTTGGGGTGGCTGGCAGGAGCGGGCGCGGCGGCGTTTGTGCCGATGATCGGCTGGGCGGCGATATCAGGCACCGAAGGCCCCTGGCTGGTTGGATTGCAGCTCGACCTTGCGGATGCCCAGTTGATGCCGTGGATGTTTTGGGCGGCACTGGCGCTCTCGGGCGTGGCTGTGCTTTGGATGACGGCTTTGATTTCACTCGCCCTGCTTGGCCGGGCGGACCGCCATCTCTACCGGGCGACTTCGGCTTTGGTATTGGTCAGAGTCTATGCGGCGGCCATGCTGGTTCTTGCGCTGGCGTCCATCGGGTTCAAAGCCTCCGAGCGCTATTGGTTCAAGCAGGACTGGATGTCGAAGTTCGATGTTTCCGGTCCGGGTTGGACCGCCTACGAGTCCAAGGTGGCTGTCCAGATGGGGAAAGAGTTGCGCGAGACGCTGGGATACGACCGTTGAGCCGCTTTCCTCGAAATTCGGTGCCTGGGTTTCCCTGCGCCGGTCTTCGTCGCAAAACCCCGCACGAATCAGACTTGCGTCTCGTGTCTTACTCCGCATGGACAAAATCGTGCGAAACCTGAATCCGCCTTCCAAGCCCCAAGTTCGCCGACTAACTCTTCCCCATGCCCGATCTCCAAACCCGCCTGATCGAAGCCGCAGTCCGTCCGCTCGCCGACAACGCGGAGATGAAGCTTGCCGCGACCCACTTACTGGAATCCTTGGATTCACTGCCCGATCCCGCCAAGCTCGACGCCGCAATGGCACTTCTCCGGGAGGCGCACGGACAGCCACGTTGCGAGAACTATCAGAGCCAAATGTTGCGGAAATGAATCCCGTTTTTGCCGCAAAAAGATCTGCTGGAAAACCTGAACTCCAGTTACTCCATCACCCACATCAGAGCCTGCGCAAATTGCGCGAATCCATCCAACCCCGGACGCGCCGGGCCAACGGACGAAGCTGGAAGTTAGATGAACTCGTTGAAGAGTCCTTCGAGCATTTCCTGACGGCCGCTGGCGATGGTTGGTTCACCGTTCGCCAAGGCGTATTTTTCGAGCGAGGCGAGGGTGGTTTTGCCGCCCTCGATCTCGGCTCCCACGCCGCTGTCGAAGGTGTTATATCGCTCCTTGATGAAATTTTCGAGACGACCGTCGGCGCGGATGGCGGCGGCGGTCTTGAGGCCGCGGGCGAAGGCGTCCATGCCGACGATGTGGGCGTGGACGAGATCGACCGGTTCCCACGACTCGCGGCGGCGCTTGGCGTCGAAGTTGAGGCCGCCGGTGGTGAAGCCGCCCATTTTCATGAGGACGAGCATGGTGTGGGTCGTTAGATAGAGGTCGGTCGGGAACTGGTCGGTGTCCCAGCCGACGTTGGGCGTGCCCATGTTCGCATCGATGCTGCCGAGCGCACCGGCCTCGTAGGCGACGGTGAGTTCGTGCTCCATGGTGTGGCCGGCGAGGGTGGCGTGGTTGGTCTCGATGTTGAGCTTGAAGTGCTCCAGCAGATCATACTCGCGGAGGAAATTGAGGCACGCGGCGGAGTCGGAGTCATACTGGTGGGTGGTCGGCTCTTGCGGCTTGGGTTCGATGTAGAATTGGCCCTTGAAACCGATTTCCTTCTTATAATCCACGGCCATGTGGAGGAAGCGGGCGAGGTGGTCGAGCTCGCGCTTGATGTTGGTGTTGAGGATGGTCGAGTAGCCTTCGCGGCCGCCCCAGAAGGTGTAGCCTTCACCGCCGAGACGGTGGGTGACTTCCATGGCTTTTTTCACCTGCGCGGCGGCGTAGGCATAGACCTGGGCGTTCGGGCTGGTGGCGGCACCTTGCTGGTAGCGCGGGTGGGAAAAAAGGCAGGCGGTGCCCCAGAGGAGTTTTTTACCGGTGCGCTTTTGCTCTTCTTCGAGCACGTCCACGACGGCATCGAGGGCTTTGTTGGACTCGGATAGATTGGAGAGTTCGGGCGCGACGTCGCGGTCGTGGAAGCAGTAGTAGTCGATGCCGACTTTTTCCATGAAGTCGAAGAACACGCGGGCGCGGTTCTGGGCGTTGGCAATGGAGTCCGTGCCGTTGTCCCACGGATGGGCGGCGGTGCCCGCGCCAAACGGATCGGAGCCGGTGCCGCGCATGGTGTGCCAATAGGCGCAGCCGAAGCGGAACCAGTCGGCCATGGTCTTGCCGGCGACGACTTCGGTGGCGTTGTAGTGTTTGAAAGAGAGCGGGTTTTTCGAGGTGGGTCCTTCGTAGGACACGGCATCACAAGGGAATGTGGTCATGGCAAGCGGTGGCTGTGGGTTGTTTCAAAGGAAGGCGCAACGGGCACCAACGGGCTGCAAAGTATCTGAATATCCGCTGGCGTCGCTACCGCAAATTCCGGTAGCTTGTTGATGAAATGCGACATTTGCAATCCGAGTCCTCCCGCCGCATCGCGGTCGTCCAATCGTCGGTGAACGTGCGGCGGCTCACGCCGGGCCTCGCGCCGTTCGCCGGGATGGGCTACGATTTTTGGATCATCGATCTCTACCGGCAACCGGAATTGCTGCTCGCTAGCCTGCGGGAATGGAAGCCGGCCGCGATCGTCACGCAATGGTTGCCGGGCCTAACCGAGGCGCTGGTGGGGCTGGGTTGTCCGGTGGTGCTGGTGCCGTCGGACGAGCCGGTGGCCGGTGTTTACAGCGTGGATATCGACGATTTGGCGATCGGGCGGCTGGCTGCGGAGCATTTGATGGCGCGGGGCTATCAGAATTTCGCGTTCGTCGGCCGGAGTGATGCGCACTATGCCAAGCAACGGCTGGCGGGCTTCCAAGCGGTCGTCGGCGAGGTGCCGGTTTACTGGGAAGAGTTCCGCGATTGGCGGCAGTATGACGAATATTGGCGGGATCCGGACGAGGATATGGTCGGCTGGCTGGCGGCACAAGCGACGCCGGTGGGGATTTTCACTGCCCACGATCCGACTGGGCGGCATGTGTTGGAAGCGGCGGCGCAGGCGGGTCTGGAAGTGCCGTTCGCGGTCGGGGTGATTTCCGCCAACGACGATGAAACGGTCTGTGAAATGGCACGGCCAGCGCTGTCGAGCATCCGGCTGCCGTGGCGGCGGCTGGCGGCGGAGGTGGTCCAAACCATCGAGGCGATCCGGGCGAACAACCCGCCGTCGTCACCGGTGCTCGTCCAACCGCTGGAAATCGTCGCCCGTGGCTCGAGTTCCTACGAGGCGGTGGGGGACCCTTTGGTGCGGCGGGCGATGCAGTATTTGATCGAGCACATTTCCACGATCATTTCCGTGGAGGAATGGGCCACCAGAGTCGGCGTCTCGCGGCGGGTGCTGGAGCGGCGATTTCTAACGTCGCTCGGTCGCTCGCCCCACGGAATGATCCAGCACGAACGGGTGGAACGGGCGAAAAATCTTCTCACCACCAGCGATCTGCCCGTCGCGATCATCGCCGAGCGCTGTGGCTACCAGAGCAACGAGCGTCTGACCGTGAATTTCCGCGCGTCCGTCGGGGTGCCGCCGGCGAGCTACCGCCGCGACTCGCGGGAGAAGCCGGCGTAGGAAGACAGTTGGCACGGCGGGTGCTGAATCTGTCTTGTCGCAGGACAAGGCGGTTCGACTGAGATGCCATCGGGTTCATGGGTTTTTCCTAGAGGATGATCAGTCGGACCGCTTCTTTGTTGGTTAGCGATGAACGACTGATTGGCGAAATGGCACCGCATCGCGCCGACGCGTTGCAAATTCCGTCACATTTTCTTTTTTTCGCATTGCATCACCCCGCTTCGTTTGCATCCTCCCGCCGTCCGGAAGCTCCTTGGATTTTTTCGGAAACAGCTTGTGAAAAATTTCACAAGCTCCAATCTCCGAGCACTGCAACGCCCTCCTCATGGCAAATATTTTCCCTCGCTGGTCCAATTTACTGCCTCTTAAAATCGCTGTCTGCGCCGGGACCGCAGCGGCCGGCGTGGCCCTTGCATTTGCCTATTACGCGACGCCCAAGGCTCTGGTGACCGGCTATCAGCCCGCGCAGCCGATCCCGTTTTCCCACAAAATCCACGTGGACCAGGTCGGCTTGGATTGCCGCTACTGTCACTCGTTCGTCGATGTCTCTGGCCACTCGAACGTGCCGACCGGCAGCACCTGTTGGAACTGCCACCAGCACGTCCAGCGCGAAAGCCCGAAGCTGGCTCCGTTGCACAAGTCGATGGATGTGAATTACGCCGGCTACGACGGCAAACCGATCGAATGGGTGCGCGTCCACAAGGCTCCCGATTACGTCTATTTCAACCACTCCGCGCACGTCAACCGGGGGATTTCCTGCCAAAACTGCCACGGCAACGTCAACAAGATGGAGGTCATTTATCAAGCTGAGCCGCACTCAATGGGCTGGTGCCTCGATTGTCACCGCGCGCCTGAGAAAAACCTCCGCCCGCTCGAGGAAGTTTACAATTTCGGCTACAACGCCGAGACCTACATTTCCAACAACCCGCAGCTCGGCGTCAAGACGACCGAAGAGCTCGGCCTCAAGTTGAAAGAGGAATTCATGGTGAAGCCCAAGATCACCTGCGCCACTTGCCACCATTGATCGTCCCGCCCGTTTTTCCCATTTCCACAATCTCCGCAACCTAACATGAGCAAGCGCGTTTGGCATCACCCCGAAGTTCCCGCCGGCGAAACCACCGTCGCCTGGCGCAGTGCGGGCCAGCTTGAAGACACGGCCGATTTCCGGCAATGGATGGATCGCGAATTCCCGCGCGGTGCCGCCGAACTGGCCAGTCCCGAAGCGGATGAAACGTCCAGACGCTCGTTTCTGAAATTGATGGGAGCCTCGACCGCGCTCGCCGGCTTCGGCATGGCTGCCTGCCGCCGCCCGGAAAGTTATATCGTGCCTTACACCAAGGCACCCGAGTGGGTGATCCCGGGCACTGCGACTTACTACGCTTCCTCAATGCCGCGGGCCCAAGGTGCGACGCCGCTGGTGGTGACGACCTTCGAAGGTCGCCCGACCAAGCTCGCTCCTAACAAGCTCCATCCGGACGCCGAAGGCACGGATGCTTTCGCCCAAGCTTCGGTCTTGGATCTCTACTCGCCATCGCGTTCGCGGGCCATCCTCAAGGCCGGGAAATCCGCGCCACGCGCTGATTTTGAAAAGGTCGTGGCCGCCTTGGCAGCCGACAAGTCTGCGAAAATCGGCTTCGTCTTCGGTGCCGATGACAGCCCGACCCGCGCCCGCCTGACCAAGGAACTCGCCGCGAAATTCTCCTCCGCGAAATTCTATCAATACGAAGCGCTCACCGGCGATGCGACTAACATTGCACTGGGCGACGGAGTCCGGTTAGTGGCCGATTTCGCCAAAGCCGACCGGATCGTTTCGCTCGACTGCGATTTCGCGGGCACCGATTCGCAAGGACCGGTCACTCCGTTTTTCGACCGCCGCAAGCCGGAAGGCAAAGCGTATGAAGCCAAGCCTGACGCTTCGACGATGAACCGCCTTTACGCGGTGGAAGCCGCGTTCACCCTAACCGGTGGCATGGCGGATCACCGTCTGCGCGTTTCTCCCAGCCAGGTGAATGCCGTGGCGGCACAAATCGCTCGCGAACTGGGTGTGAAAGCCGCAGTCGCGGCCATCGTTCCCCCACTAACCGATTCCAAGCACGTCGAGTGGGTCAACGGCCTTGTCGAGGACCTCAAGGCCTACGCCGGCAAGTCTCTCGTTCTAGCAGGCTCACGCCAGTCGCTGTCACTGCACCTTTTAGCCCATGCGATTAACGTCGCGCTCGGCAACATCGGCGAAGGCAAGCCGCTCATTGCCGCCCAGACCGAAACCAAGGGACTTGGAAATCTAACTGAACTCAAGGCCGACATCGATTCCAATGCGGTCGAAACACTCGTCCTGCTCACTCCCTCGAACCCCGTTTACGACGCTCCGGCTGATCTCGATATCGCAGGAACCTTCGCCAAGCTGAAGACCAGCATCCATCTCGGCGGTCGCACCGATGCGACGGCCCATGCCGCGACGTGGCATTTGCCCGCCGCCCACTATTTGGAATCTTGGTCGGACGCCCGCACTGCGCGTGGCACCTACACCGTGGTGCAGCCGATGATTCTGCCGCTCTATCAGGACTGTGTTTCTGAACTCGAACTTCTGCTCGCGCTTCTATCAGCCGATGGCAAGCTGCTCAACGGCGAGGGCGAAAAGGGCGCCGCTTCACCCGCTTACACTGCGGTCCGCACCACCTTCGCCGCGCTCGGCGGGGAAGGGGACACCGTTTGGAAAAAGCTGCTGCGCGATGGTTTCCTCGTCGGCTCGGCCTATCCGCTTGTTAGCCCTGCTTCCCGCGGCGACATGCAGGTGCCGCTGGATGCCAAGCCACCGACCAAGGATTCGCTCGAAGTGATTTTCGCCACCGACTCGTCGATCTTCGACGGCCGCTGGATCGACAACGGCTGGCTTCAGGAAGCTCCCGATCCGATTTCCAAGCTCGCTTGGGATAACGTCGCGCTCGTCGCTCCGAAGACCGCCAAGGAACTTGGGATTTACGATCAGATTGTCGCCTTGGAAACATGGAATGGCGCAAGAGCTCCCGGCGGCGACGACGAAGGTGAAAACCGCACCTCGCCGATGATCAAGCTGGAGGTCAATGGTCAATCGTTAGAGATCCCAGCCCTCGTTTCCTTCGGCCAAGCCGAAAACACGATCATCATCCCGCTCGGCTACGGCCAGGGATTCGACGAACACGACGAACTCAAGCGCGGTCCGAAAAACGCCTCCCATGTCGGCCTTGTCGGCATGAACCGTGGTTTCAACGCCTATCCGCTCCGCACCGCCGCGACGGCCTATTTCGCCACCGGAGCCAAGGTAACGAAGACCGCGAACCGTTATCATCTCGCCATCACCCAGGAGCACAGCGCGATGTATGGCCGGGCGCTCGCCCGTGAGGTTTCGACATTGGAGGACGAGGAAAAAGGTTCGTTCGATGCCCAACTCGCGAACGTTCCCAAGCAAGGCAACGACGCCCACGCACCGCCGAATGTGTCGCTCTATGTGCCGCAAACTTCTTCCGCGTTCCATCCGGGCAAGGACGGCAAGCCGCAGACGTTTCTCAGCGACACGCTCCACCAGTGGGGAATGTCGATCGATCTATCATCTTGCATGGGATGCAATGCCTGCCTCGTCGCCTGCCAATCGGAGAATAACATTCCGATCGTAGGCAAGGAACAAGTCGCCCGCGGCCGCGAAATGCACTGGATCCGCATGGACCGTTATTTCGCTGCGCAAAAAGATAACACCTTCGACGAGGACAATCCGGCGCTCGTTCCGCAACCCGTCGCCTGCGTCCAGTGTGAGTCCGCTCCTTGCGAAACGGTCTGCCCGGTCAACGCCACCATCCATACCGAAGACGGCCTCAACGCGATGGCCTACAACCGTTGCATCGGCACCCGTTACTGTGCTAACAACTGCCCGTACAAGGCCCGCCGGTTCAACTATTTCGACTATAACAAGCGCAACCCGCTCATTTCCCACAACCTCTACAAAGGTCCGTTCGGCGAGAAGCAAGTTGGCGAAGCCGCCCACCTTCAGAAGAATCCGAACGTCACCGTCCGCATGCGCGGTGTCATGGAAAAATGCACCTACTGCGTGCAGCGCCTCAAGGATGCCGTCATCCGCCAGAAGCGCGGCCAGAAGCAGGAAGCGCTCGTCGCCGGCAAGCCTTCCACCGAATCACAGGTGACGACCAATACCCTGCGCATCCCGGTGGACTCGGTGAAAACCGCCTGTCAGGACGCTTGCCCGGCCAACGCGATCACCTTCGGAAACCTGTTGGACGAGGAAAAGTCCGCGATGTATCGCAGCAAGCACATCGAGCGGAATTACGATCTCCTCAACTACATCGGCACCCGTCCGCGCACCAGCTATCTGGCCCGCGTCAAGAATCCGAATCCGAAAATGCCGGACGCTAAGTTCATCGGCAAGGCGACCGTCCACATGGTCTGATCCATTTCATCACTTCATCCTAACATGGCTTCCACCATCCATACCGCACCTGAGACCCACACCGGGGTCAAGATTCCGGTCCTCAAGCGCGAAAAGCTCATCCTCAGCGGACGATCCTATCACTGGATCACCGAGCGCATCTGCGGCGTTTTGGAAAACAAACAGCCGTTCCTCTGGTGGCTGTTGTTCATTCCGTCCGCACTCATCGCCCTGATCGGCGTCGGCGGTGGTTTGACCTATCTCGTCTCCACCGGCGTCGGTGTCTGGGGGATGTCCAACCGGGTGTTCTGGGGCTTCGACATCACCAACTTCGTGTTCTGGATCGGTATCGGTCACGCCGGCACGCTGATCTCCGCAGTATTGTTCTTAACTAGGCAAAACTGGCGGACATCCATTAACCGTGCGGCGGAAGCGATGACGATCTTCGCGGTGATTTGCGCCGGTATTTTCCCGGCCTTCCACGTCGGCCGCGTGTGGTTTGCCTGGTTCCTCGCGCCGGTGCCCAACGCCAATGCCATCTGGCAGAACTTCAAGTCGCCGCTGCTGTGGGACGTGTTCGCGGTTTCCACCTATTTTACCATCTCGCTGATCTTCTGGTATCTCGGCATGGTGCCCGATCTTGCGACCATCCGCGACCGTTGCAAGCCCGGCATCCGCAAGATCCTCTACGGAATCTTTTCGCTCGGCTGGCGCGGCGGCAACCGCCAGTGGAGTCACTATGAAATGGCATATCTTCTACTCGCGGCTCTTTCCACACCACTCGTACTCTCGGTTCACTCGGTCGTTTCGTTCGACTTCGCGACCTCGGTGGTTCCCGGTTGGCACACCACCATCTTCCCGCCTTACTTCGTCGCCGGTGCCATCTTCGGTGGTTTCGCGATGGTACTCACGATCATGGTTCCCGCCCGATTCATCTACGGCTTGCAGGATTTGATCACCATGAAGCACATCGACAACATGGCGAAGATCATCCTGCTAACCGGAACGATCGTCGGCTACGCCTATCTGATGGAACTCTTCGTCGCTTTCTACTCGGGTGCGATTTATGAAATGGACGCCTTCAAGTTCCGGATCGCCGGCCCATACTGGTGGGCCTACGCGGCGATGATGACCTGCAACGTGCTTTCCCCGCAGGTGTTCTGGTTCAAGGCCTGCCGCGAGAATCTCTGGGTAATCATGATCGTCGCGATGTTTGTCAACGTCGGCATGTGGTTCGAGCGCTTCGTCATCATCTGCACCACGCTGGCCCGGATGTGGCTGCCAGGCGATTGGAAGACTTACTCACCGAGCGGCGTGGAAATGATGACTTTCGTTGGCACCATCGGACTGTTCCTCGCGTTGTTCCTGATGTTCCTGCGCTTCCTGCCTTGTATCAACATTGCCGAAGTGAAATGGACCCTGCTGGAGTCCGATCCGCATCATGACGATTACGAGGAGCATCCTGACCACGGCGTCGTCGTGGAGGCCGCCTATCAGAAGGAACTTGTTTCCACCAAATAATTTCCAACGAACCATCTTTACCCCGTGAGCACCACCCGCAAACGCGTTTATGGCTATCTGGCCGAGTTCAAGAGCGCATCCGCCCTCTACAAGGGCGCGGAGAAAATCCGTGACGCCGGCTTCAAGAAATGGGATTGTTATTCGCCCTATCCGATCCACGGCCTCGACGGCGCGATGGGCATGAAGCGTTCGATCCTGCCATGGTTCGTGTTCTTCGGCGGCATCACCGGCACATGCACTGCCTTCGCCCTCGCCTACACCACCCAGGTCGTGATCTATCCGACCGTGGTGCAATCGAAGCCTGCCAACATCTTCACGGTGCCCGCTTTTTTCCCGATCATGTTCGAGCTGACGATTCTGTTCTCAGGCTTCACCGTGTTGTTCGGACTGCTCGCCTTGATCCAACTGCCGCGTCTCAACCACCCGTTGTTCGCAAGCCGCCAGTTCCACCGCGCGACGGACGATGGATTCTTCATCGCCATCGAAGCCCGCGACCCGAAATTCAGCCCTAACGGCACTCGCGACCTGCTCGCCGACATCGGCGGGGCCAACATTGAACTCGTCGAAGAAGAAGACTGAGGCCGGATCTCAAATTTCAAATTTCAAATCTCTAATTCAAGATGCGTTACTTTTTCCTCGCTTACGCGCTCATCGCGTTGCTCGTCGTCGGAATCTTCGGAGTCCGCGGCCAGCATTTTGCCAAGCCGCCGATCCGGATCTTCCCGGACATGGATGAGCAGGATAAAATCCGTGCACAGAAGCCGGACGCGTTTTTCGCGGATGGTCATGGTGCCCGTCTTCCTGTCACCCAGACCCAACCGCGCGGCTTCAATCCGGCGGGCGAGCAATCCATCGGGGGCATCCCAGAATATGAATTCGGCGGCCAAACCGGTTATTATTACACCGGCCACGTTGGCGACTATTTCGGCTCGGGAATGCCTGAGGAACTGAAGCTGACCGAGGAAAGCGCCTCCGCGCTGATCCATCGCGGCAAGGAACGCTTCGGGATTTATTGCGCGGTGTGCCATGGCAAGTCCGGCGACGGCCAAGGGATGACCAGCCAGTATGGTGTTCCCGGCATCGCAAACTTCCACCTCGATACTTTCAAATCCGCAACCTATCCAGACGGCCGGATGTTCGAAACGATCACCAATGGCAAGGGCATGATGGGTGCTTACGGATATAACATTCCGATCAGGGATCGTTGGGCAATCATCGCCTACGTCCGCACCCTGCAATCCGCCAAAGCGGCATCCGCCAAGGCCCAATAACTTTTTCCTGATTCACGAAATGGCCCACCACCACGTTACCTCCGCAGATATCGCGATCAACGGCGACCACCTCGATGCCTCCAAGGTATCGAAAGTGAAAAGCATTGCCTTGGGCGTGGCCGTTCTCGGCAGCGTCATCAGCTTGTATTTGCTCTACTTCGGCCCAGCGAAGACCCAGGGAACTTTTGCCTACTCCTGGTTGTTCGCCTTTTACTTCTATCTGACTCTCTCGATCGGCGGAGTGTTCTGGGTCCTGCTTCACAACGTCTCGAACGCCAGTTGGGGGATCTCGGTGCGCCGGGTGTTCGAGAACATCGGGTCCACCTTCCCGTGGATGTTCTTATTCGCGATCCCGCTCCTGACTCCCCATGTGCAGCACTATCTCTACGAGTGGATGAACATCCACCGTGCGGCTCCGGGCGACGTGAAGGAATATCTCCATCACCATGACCATTTGCTCTATAACAAGTATTGGTTCATGAACCGGACCTTCTGGTACGGGCGGGTGGCTTTTTACGCCATCGTCTTCAGCGCCGTCATCATCGGCCTGCGCAAACTCTCGACCGACCAGGACACCGACCCGAATCCCGGAACCTGGCGTTTGCTCAAGGCCCGCTATCATTCGAACTATCCGCTGATCATCTTCGCGCTGACCATCACCTTCACCGGTTTCGATTTCGCGATGGGCCTCGACTACACTTGGTTTTCGACGATGTGGGGTGTCTATCTCTTCGCGGGTGCCGCGTTGAACTCAATGGCTGTCGGCGTCATCGTCTGCACCTGGTTGAAGAGCCAAGGCCACCTCAAGCACGTCACTGGGCCGGAACACTTCCACGTCATGGGCAAGCTGATGTTCGCCTTCACGACCTTCTGGGCCTATATCTCCTTCTCGCAGTTCTTCCTGATCTGGTATGCGAACATCACCGAGGAAACCAAGTATTTCCTGATCCGCAACACCGGCAACTGGAACATCGCGATGATCGCCCTGGTCTTCGGGCACTTCGTGATTCCCTTCGTCGTCCTGCTCCAGGCATGGCTGAAAAAGAATCCCAAGCTGCTCTCGATCGTCGCGGTTTACACCTTGTGCATGCACGCGTTGGATCACTATCTGATCATCATCCCCGAGCGCGGTGTGTCGTTGGGTAACATTGATCCGGCGGTTTTCGGCGGCATCCAACCCTCGATTCCCGGTGCCTTCTGGGGTGACATCTTCGCCTTCATCACCCTCGGTGCGGCCTTCGTGTTCTTGCTTCTCCGCGCTCTCGGCCAGCACTCGCTCTATCCGAACCGCGATCCCCGCATTCTCGAATCCGCGAACGCATCCAACTGATCCTTTCATTTCTTCACATGGACCAATCCCGCGACAATCCGATCATCCGTTTCACCACATTCTGGTGGGCGCTCGGCACCTTTTTCATCTTTGCCGTGCTGCTCGCGGTGATCTGGTTTTTCAACCGCTCCGAGCCGACAACGCTTGAGGATGCGGCGGCGAAACCTCGCTACGCCACCAAGGCGAAAATCGACGCCGCGCAGGCGGCTAACATTTCCCCCGAAGCCATCGAGTCGGCAATGGGGGTCATGAGCAAACAACTCGCCGCCTCCAAGCCGGTGGCCGTGGAACTGCCGGCGCAAGTCGTTCCCGGTTCCGAGACCGCCACGAAGTTAGCCGCCGCTCCTGCCGTGGATACCAAGGCGATCGATGCGGCTCCAGCCACTGCCGACGAGCCGATCGATCCGGCGGTGATGGCAATTGGCAAGGCATCCTTTCTGCTCTGTGCTGCCTGCCACGGCCAAAGTGGCGAAGGCGGCCCGAACGCTCCACCTCTAGCAGGATCCGAGTGGGTCAAAGGACCGGTTTCCAATCTCATCCGCATCCAACTGCGCGGCCTGGTGGGACCGATCACGGTGGCTGGCAAAGAGTATAACATGCCGGTCGGTATGGCAGCGCTCAACCTCCAGACCGACGAACAAATCGCGGGCGTGCTGACCTACGTCCGCAACAGTTTTGGCAACAAGGCGTCCGCCGTGAAACCTGGGCAAGTCGCCGCGCTCCGCAGTGAAGTGGGCAAACCGCAGCTCACCGCAGCGGAACTCACCAAGCCTTAATTTCCTTTTCCCAATTTCAAAGCCGATGTCATCCGCCACTTCAACCACCACAGATCAGGACGCCTTGCTTCGCGCGGGGATTGATCGTTCGCTGCGTCACCCGGTGATGTTTTTCATGACCAGCGGGGCCGCGTGGCTCGCGGTTTCGATCATCCTCGGAATTATATCATCGGCGAAGGTCCACAGCCCGAACTTCCTAGTGGGTTGCTCGTGGTTGACTTATGGCAGGATTTTCCCAGCTCACATCAATGCCTTCATCTATGGTTGGGGATTCCAAGTTGCCTTCGCGGTGATCATCTGGATGACCGCCCGGCTGTCCCGCAAGGAATGCACGGCCGCCGGTCTCATTCTCACCGCCGGTCATGTCTGGAATCTCGGTGTGATCTTGGGAATCGTGGGAATCCTTTCGGGTAACAGCACCGGGATGCCTTGGATGGAGTTTCCCGCATTCACTTGGCCGGTGTTGCTTTTCAGTTACTTCGCGATCGTGATCTGGTCGTTCATCCAGTTCCGCGTTCGCCCGGAGGGGCATGTCTATATCTCGCAATGGTATCTGCTAGGCGCGATGGTTTGGTTCCCATGGATCTTCATCACGGCGAACACGCTGCTTCACTGCCTGCCGGGTCACCCGGTGATGGCTGCGGGTATCAATGCCTGGTATAAGTCCGCGTTGATCTTCCTGTTCTTCACTCCAGTCGCGCTGGGCACCGCTTATTATCTGGCTCCCAAGGTGACCGGTCGTTCGGTGCATAGCTACTCGCTGGCGAAGCTCGGGTTCTGGTCGCTTGCGGTGATCGCGCCATGGGCAGGCATGCAAAAGTTGGCCGGCGCACCGATTCCTTATTTCCTGCCTTACGTGGGTGCTGCGGCAACCACTTTGCTGTTCGTGCCGGCCATTGCCGCCGCGATCAATCTACTCCGCACGATGCTCGCGACTCCCGAGACCATGGCTGGTAGTCCTTCGCTGCGCTTCACGACCGCCGGAATCGTCGGCTTGTTGATCCTAGCGTTCGCGGCCGTGGTGCTGAACCTGCCGAATTCCACGCTTCCGCTCACCCAGTTTTCGATGTCCGGTTATGGCTTTGAAATTCTCGCGCTTTACGGGTTTTTCAGCTTCGTGATGTTCGGCGCGGTTTACTTCATCGTGCCGCGGGTCACCCGCCGCGAGTGGCTTTCCCGCCGCTTGATCCAGATGCATTTTCTGTTCTCCGTCTATGGAATCATCACCGTGGCATTGGTCGCCCTTTATGGTGGACTCGAGCAGGGGAAGAGCCAGGAGGATTGGCAACAACCTTGGCAAGCCGCCTCCACAGCCTATCCTTATGCAGTCGCGACAACGATTGCCTGGTGCTTGGTCCTATTCTCCAATGTATTCTTTTTCATCCACCTCACCCTGATGTGGTTGCGCCTTGGCCGGCGCAGTTCGCACCCGACCCTGCTGGTCTCGGAGCACGGCCATGGTGCCAGTCCCCACGGCGAGGAAGGTGACATCGACAACGCGGGCCCTGGCCACGCGGCTGCCCACTAACATGGAATTTAAGATTTCAAATTTCAAATTTCAGCAATTTTCCCAATGAGCTTCCGCACATTCATTCTCGGTCTATCCGCCAGTTTTGGCCTCGCCTGGCTGGCGATCATTGTCGTGCCATTCATCAAGATGCGCAATCTCGCACCCATCCAGCTTAATGAAGCGACCGACGGCACGACCGGTATATTCTTCCCCAAGCGCACCGGCCGGATTGCCGACGGGGCCTTGGTCTATGCGGAAAATGGATGTTATCTGTGCCACAGCCAACTCGTGCGCCCGACCTATGCCGGCAACGATCTCTATTATGTGAACTTGGGCGGTTTGAAAGCGGATCCCGATCGTGGCGATACCCGCCGCGAAACGAACGCTTATGATTTCTTCGGTGAAAAGTTCGCGCAGATCGGCGTGTCCCGGATGGGACCGGATCTATCCAATCTCGGTCGCCGGGTGGAGTCGATCTATGCCACTGGCAAGGATCCGTCGAAGTGGTTGTTCGCCCATCTCTACAATCCACGGCAGGAGCCTCTGCGCTGGAAATCCACCTGCCCGCCGTTCCGGTTCTTGTTCGACGAGCGTCCGATCAAGGGCAGTCCCTCGAACGATGCCCTTTCGGTAGATCTAACGAGTGGCACCCAGCTAGTGCCGAACTCGGATGCGAAAGCTCTTGTTTCCTATTTGCTCTCGCTCAAGAAGGATCAGGCCGTGCCTGCCGTGCTGAATTTCACCCCGCCGAAAAAGAAGGGTTGAGCCCTTGATCGAACCGACTCCTTACTTATTTCAAAACATGTCCCTGCCTAACCAGAAACCAGACCTTGAGGACTCGATCAACGTGACCGAGGCCCACGGCCGGGTGGTCCGTGAAGCCGCTGCCTGCGCCCGCGAAAAACGGATCGCCGACAATGGCATTGCGCCGATTTCCCTGGGAGCCTTCGTTGCCTGCGGAATCGTCCTGCTCATCGCGGGCGGCATTCTCGGGGGCGGCGGGGAGTTGTTCGCTTACGGTGCGATGTTCCGCGAAGGCTACGTCCGCAAGCCCCCGGGCGGTGCGGAAGATACCGGTCCGGTGCCGAAGGAAGCGCTGGCCGCCTATATGGCAAAGGGTGCGAAAATCTATAGCGCGAAGTGCATGGGTTGCCATGGCAACGATGCGAAGGGCAATGGCTCCACCTTCCCGTCGCTGGCCGGCACGCCTTGGCCGAATGGCGAAACCGAGCGGTTCGCGATGATCATTCTCAATGGTCTCGAAGGCCCGGTCGATGATGGTAAAACTTATGGAGTCATGCCGCCCCAGGGGATCGGCATGGGGCCTGAAGATCTGGCCGGAATCATGACCTTTGTCCGCAACAGCTTCGGCAACTCCAAGGGCGAAGTGGTCACCATTGATATGGCAAAGGCCGCCTTGGAAATTTCCGCGAAGCGCAAGAATGCAGGCAAGTCCGTTACGGGTGCTGAACTCACCGCCGATCACCTCAAGGATCTGCCGGGAGAAAAGCTCGATCCGAAAACGATGCTTGATCCGATCACCTTGGCCCCGGCGAAAGCTCCTTGATCCCATTTCCTTTCATCCATTCCATCACTCCAATCCTTTACCTTAATCCGCAACTCTTGTTCTGGATTCACCAACGCCGCACGACGGAATTATGAGCTCTCACGCCACTACAGATCACGGGCACGACGCCCACCACGAGGAACACCATCACGATCCGGGATTTCTCCGGAAGTGGGTCTTTTCCACTGACCACAAGATGATCGGTCTCCAGTATGGAATCACGGCGATGTGCTTCCTCGCCTTCGGCTTCTACCTGATGATGGTGATGCGGTGGAGCATTGCCTATCCGCACCAGCCGCTTCCCGAGTGGATGAGCTGGGTGTTCACGGATGGTTGGAAGGCCCGCTGGTTGCAAGATGGCAAGGTCACGGGCGAAACCTATAACATGTTCGGTGCCATGCACGGCACTATCATGGTTTTCCTCGGCATCGTGCCGCTTGGGTTCGGTGCTTTCGGCAACTATGTGACGCCACTTCAGATCGGTGCACCGGATATGGCATTCCCCCGCCTCAATATGGCCAGCTATTGGGTTTATCTGGTGGGTGGCCTGATCATGGTTTCTTCCTTCTTCATGGAGTCGGGCTCCGCCAAATCGGGTTGGACCAACTACTCACCGCTCGCCGGTTTCGCCGACGGACAAATCGTCAACCAATGGTTGGCCGGCCAGACCCAGTGGTTGATCGGACTCGTCTGCCTGATCACTTCGTCGCTGCTCGGCTCGGTCAATTTCGTCACCACCATCATCAATCTCCGCGTCCGGGGAATGACTTGGATGCGGATGCCGTTCTTCGTCTGGTCGATGCTCGTGACTGGTTTCCTCCTGTTGCTCGCCTTCCCGCCGCTGGAAGCCGCCGGTATCATGCAGTTGATGGACCGCGTCGGTCACTCCTCGTTCTTCATGCCTTCCGGACTCTTCACCAAGAGTGAAGGTCTCGCCGATCTCTCTGGCGGTGGTTCGCCGCTGCTGTTCCAACACTTGTTCTGGTTCCTTGGACATCCGGAAGTGTATGTGCTTCTGCTTCCCGCGTTTGCCTGTGTGGCGGAGGTCATCCCGGTCAATACCCGCAAGCCGTTGTGGGGATACAAGTCGATGGTCTATTCCGTCCTAGTTCTTGGTTTCCTTTCTTTCGTCGTGTGGGCCCACCACATGTATATGACCGGCATGGGAGCCGCGGTTTCCACCTTCTTCCAAACGACCACAGTGCTCATCTCCGTGCCTTCGGTGGTCATCATCACCGCCATGCTCATCTCGCTGTGGGGCGGTTCGATCCGTTTCACCCCACCGATGATGTGGGCCTGTGCGTTCATCCCGATGTTCGGCATCGGCGGTCTAACTGGTCTGCCGCTGGCGTTCAACCTAGCTGACCTCCACCTGCACGACACCTATTATGTGATCGGTCACTTCCACTATGTCGTGGCACCTGGAATTCTCTTCGGCTTCTTCGCCGGGGTTCTCCACTGGTATCCTAAAATCACCGGGCGCTTCATGAGCAAGACGCTCAATCACCTGCACTTCTGGCCGAGCTTGATTTGCATGAACCTCATTTTCTTCCCGATGCTCGTGCAAGGGATGGCTGGCTTCCACCGCCGTTGGTACAACGGCGGCGATGCCTATCTCTCGAAGGCGGCGGACAGTGTCAATATCTTCGGCAACACCGTGGTGCAGCACATCGACATGAACATCATGATGTCGATGGGTGCCTGGATCATGGCGTTTTTCCAAATTTTCTTCATCATCAATCTACTCACCTCGTGGAAGTTCGGCAAAAAGGTCACCAGCGACAATCCGTGGGATGCCACCACCCTGGAGTGGGCGACTCCGACACCTCCGGGCCATGGCAATTTCCTCAAGGACCCCGTGACCTACCGCGGTCCCTACGAATACAGCCGTCCGGATTGTGACTCGGATTTCCTTCCCCAGTGGACCGAGCCGAAGCATCACGAAGCCGCAGACAAGCTGGCCGATACGAAACACTAAGTTATCATTCCAACCCGGTATCCGCGGTCTATCACCTCACACGCCTTCCCTTTCTCCAATGGAAATTCCCTACGTCGTCACTCCCCGCAAGGACACCGGCCTCTTCAACGCGAAGATCGCAATCTGGTTGTTCCTGGCATCCGAAGTCATGCTCTTCGGCGGCTTCTTCTCGGCCTATGTGTTCCTGCGCCTCGGCGCGGACTATCCATGGCCGGAGCGGACCCTTCCGGTGCTGCCGGGATTGATCAATACCTTTGTCCTCATCGGTTCTTCGGTCACGGTGGTCTTCGCCTGGGCGTCGTTGAAAATGCGCGATTGGCGGAAATTCCAAATCTTCATGGGCATCACGGTGTTCTGCGCCCTGATCTTCATGGCCCTCAAAGGCGTCGAGTATAACGTCAAGTTCCATCACCAAGCAGTTAGACTTCAGGACTATTCAATCGTCGAAGGTCACCTTGGTGTTGAGAAGGATGGGGAAACTCCCGTGCTCGACCATCACGGCAAGCAAATCGAGGAGAATCTCATTTATGTGGATACCACGAAACTTACCTTCAACACCCGCCGCTTCCACAAGCCATGGGTCGAGGAACTGCTCACGCAGGCCGAGCATCACCACTCCCAAGTGGTCCTTGCTGCCGATGTGACGGCGATCGTGGAAGAAGGCAAACCCGCCGCAGTCATCGCCAAGTCGGGTGAAGCGCTTTCCATCGAACTTCTCAACCGCGTCGAAAAGACCCGCCTCGCCGCTGCCAGTCACAATGCCGGCTACCGCACCGCGGCCCTCCGGCAGGAATGGGTGAAAGCCCACGCCACTTTCCCGGACAAACGCGATTGGCAGATCGCCGAGAAGGTGAATATCGATGACAAAGCCTTGGCACCCAAGATGCTAACGGAAGTTTCCACGGTCACCTTCGACGTCAATCCGCCGGCCAAGTTCGACTTCCACCCGCGCGACATCAAGGAAGCCGACGGCTCGTCCCGCCTCCGCGACGACACCGTGGTGGATGGTAAACTTTTGGAAAGCCCGATGGGTTTCCATCATATCGATGCGATCGACTTCCAATATCTCGTCATGAAAGCCGTGGCGAAGGGCATTGATCCCGAGGTTGCGATCGAGAACTCGTGGCTGATGAAGAACAACAAGTTCGTCAAGGAAGCTTGGGAATGGCACCAAGGTGAAATCGCCAAACTGAAAGCCGAACTTCTCAAGAAGAAGGGCCTCGATAAGAACGGCAACCCACGTCTGGTTCCCACTCACAAGGAACTCTATCGGATCGGCTGGAAAGACTTTGCCAAAAAGGCTGAGGACGAAGGACGGGCGAAGCTTTCTGCGGCGGATTCGTTCAAGGAAGAGTTCTTCGGTCCGAACTATGAAGCGCGTGGCGACGAGACATTCCCCGAGATGGAGATTCCGCGCGAGCAGGTTGCCTTCGCGGCGAAATTCACTCCGGCATGGAATACCTACTACGCCATTTACTTCACCATCACCGGTCTTCACGGCTTGCACGTCATCGGCGGCGCGCTCGTGCTGTCCTACTATTTGTTCTTTGGCCGGAAGATGTATCTCACGAACCCGGAGTGGCTCGCCAACCGCGTCGAAATCGGCGGCTTGTTCTGGCACTTTGTGGACCTTGTATGGATCTTCGTTTTCCCGATCCTGTATTTGATGTAATCTTTTCCTGTTCCATTTTTTACCACTCACCCATCACCGACTCCCATGGCCGATACCCCGGAAGCTATTAAGAAATCCATTCGCACCTATCTGTTTATTGGTGCCATCCTGTTCGGTGGAACCATCCTCACGGTTCTCATCGCGACGGTCCCGGCGCTCGACGTCGGCGCACATGGTTTCGACAAGTGGGACTGTATTCTCGGCCTCACGATCGCCACCATCAAAGCCTCTCTGGTTGCATTCGTCTTCATGCACCTTAACCATGAGAAGAAGGCGGTTTACTGGCTCTTCGCTTCCGGCCTCTGCATGGTGTGCAGCCTTGCGGGTCTCACCGCTCTCGCGATCTCCGATCCTATTTTCGATAATCTCTTCTACGGCAAAGAATCCACCACTCCGCGGATGTTGGCCTCGCCATCGCTTCGTTGATCCCTAGCCGATTGTTGACAAGCTCCAACCACACCACTCCCATGTCTCTCAAAGGATTCCATCTCGTCTTCGTGACCGTCAGCACTTTGATGTGCGCGTTCCTGGCCTTGTGGTCCTTCGTGCTGGCACCGGAGAAATCGGGTATGGTCACGGCCCTCGGCGTCGTCGGCGTGGCCGGCTTGCTGCTGATGCCGGTATATGGAGTCTATTTCTACCGCAAGATCACCCGGATTCACATCTGATCGTTTCCATCCCGAACCTTCAATCCCAGCCATGAATTTCATGACCCAGTTTCTCGCTTGTGGCACCTGCCGCGAGACCATGGCCGTTGGTGGCGGTGATGCCGCCGGGTGGTCGATCTTCTTCTTGTTAGGCGTGGTGCTAGCCATGCTCGGCGGGGTCGGTTTCTTCATGGTCTGTCTCGCCCGCCGCGAGAAGGCGAATTTCGATCCCACGCTTTCCGACGATTACGTGCCCGGCGAGTCCGCGCGTTGATGTTTTTTTAACTCACCTACATTCATCTAATTTCCAATGAGTCCATCCAAGCTTTTAGGTATCCCGGATAACTTTTCCGCCCACGGCGGACAAGTGGATCACATGATCGATGTCGTCCATTGGTTCATGATCGCGCTGTTCGTCGGCTGGACCTTGTTCTTCTTCTATTGCATCTTCCGGTTCTGGCATAAGAACCATCCCAAGGCATCTTATGAAGGCGTGAAAAGCCATCTATCCAGTCACCTAGAAGTCGGTGTCATGATCGTGGAGGCGGTGCTGCTCCTAGGTTTCGCTTTCCCACTCTGGGCCGAACGGGTGGACAGTTGGAAAAGTGTCCAGAATCTCGATCCCCATCGCGTCCGCGTCGTTGGCTGGCAGTTCGGCTGGACCTATCATTACCCTGGTGCCGACAACAAATTCGGCCGGATCGACCCCAATCTGATTTCCGGCACCAACGACCTTGGAATCGACTACACCGATCCGAACGCCCTGGATGATTTCACCAGCCCGATCCTTAAACTCCCAGTCAATGAACCGGCGGTTCTCAACATCGGCACCAAGGATGTGATCCATAACTTCTGCCCGGTGCCGATGCGCATCCAGCAGGACGCGATTCCCGGCCGGGAAATCCCGATGTGGTTCACTCCGGTGAAAACCCTGGAAACTTACGTTGTCTGTGCCCAGCTCTGCGGCGAAGGCCATGGCAACATGGTGGGCTCCATGGAAATCGTGCCCAAGGCCGAATATGATACTTGGTTCAAGGGCCAGACGGACGGCGCTCTCAAGCTGCACTCGCCGAAGCCGGAAGTGCCGCCGACCGCGAAGAACTAACCGACGCCCATGGCCGACATCCCCGAGATCGATCGCGAGGATTTCCGCAACCTCCTCATCGAGATCGGCAAGACGCGGATCCCATTCGGCAAATTCGGGATCAAGGCCTATCCGCCCGCCGGAGTTCCGATCATGGATCTGCCGGAGGTATATCTTTTCTGGTTCAAGGAACGCGGCTTTCCCAAGGGGCGGCTCGGTGAGTTGATGGCCCAGGTCTGCGAGATCAAAGGTGTGGGCATGGACTCGGTGTTCGATCCCATCCGCCGGGCGAACGGCGGTCGCTTCAAGCTCCTGCCGACGAGGCGCAAGTCGTTTGATTTCGAGTGATTTGGCCCAATCCTCCAAGGTTGGATATCAACTTGCTGTCATAGTAGCGCAAGCAAGCCATGGGAAAACCAACGCCGGCAAGACCGGAGCCATGGAACGAAACCGCGTAATGACCGGTGGAGCGAAGGGCGTGCGGGCGGTAGGAAGTGGATGAAGGTGAGGGCATTTGAGGTTCCAGTCCGGTGGTAGGGTGCAGTCCTTTGGCGGTCTGTACGGGGGCGGTCATGCGGTCAATAGGTCACACTTCGGTAACAGCCCCTCAGCCTTCAGGTGGGAAGCCGCATCTAGCGGGTGTTGAATTTCCACGATACTAGCAGCGCGGCGATCAGCAGGAGAATCCACACGCGCCAGAGCGGATCGGGTTTGGTGTGGCGTTCGAGGGTGAATTGATTGGTGGTGGTGGCGGGATCGGATTTGGCGCAGGCGGAGAAATCGGCCTCGCGGGTGTCGGCGAAATAGACGGCGGCGTCGAGAAGCGTGGTCTCTTTCTGGCGGATTGTTAGAAAGCAGGGCGTGGTTGGGGCGTGGGTGGTGGATGCGGGAGTGGAGAGGGGCATGCCGGTTAGGTCGGTGGCGGTGATTTGCAGCGGGATGTTAGGAACCGAGGTGATTTGGATCGGCTGGCCGGTTTCAAGGTTGGCGGAGGTGGGGGCGACCTTGGCTTCGCGGATGGACTCGGCGAAGCGGTGGAGCAGGACGATGAAGGCAGGCTGGATTCCGGTGTTGGAAAGGCGGAGGTCGAAGTTGAAGCAAAGCTGGCGGGTGGCGGGTTGTTTTTCGTTGGCTGGCTTGTCGCGGAGGAAAATGAGCGGGCGCTTTTCCTGCCAGAGAAGGACGCTGTCGCTGGGGAGCCGGTCGAGCTGGATGGTTTCCCGCACCAGCAGCGATTGCCAGTTGAGTCCGTCTAGCAGCGGGTGCGGTTCGGCGAGGATGCCGCCCTTGAGATAGGCTCCGCTGCGGGTGCTGTCCTCGACGAAGATGATGGAATTCCCCGGCGGCAGCACGGGGTCGAGCGGGTCGTAGGAGGTGATGGATAGATCGGCGGTGGCGGCGTCGTGGGTGGGGACGGCTGCGTCGAGGGCGCGGAGCAGTTTGGTGGTTAGATCGGCGAACGCGGGCGAGGTGGCGGTGAACAACGCGAGGGTCTTCGGCTTGGGCGCGACCAACGGCAGCGTGTCGTCGAGCGTAAATCGGTCGGGCGAGAGGACGAGCCGGACGTTTTTAGCATCGGCGGGGAAGGCGGCTTGCAGGGTGACGAGCGCGTTGGCATCGAGGTGCAGTGGACGTGGCTCGGTACCGCTGGTGGCGGTTTGCATCGACCACGTGCGATCGACCGCAGTCTTGCTGTAATTTCTAACCAACGCCCGCCAGATGAGCGTGCCTTCCTCGGTGGCGAAGGAGATTCCGGTGAAGCCGACGTTTTCCACGGGCTCGCCGACTGCGATCAGCCGGGCTTCGAAGGGTAGCGAGGCAGCCGGCGTGTCGGTTAGGTAGATGACCGTGCCCTCGCGGGACACCAACGAACGGGCGAGGCGCAGCGCTTGGGTGGGATCGGTGAGGCCATCGAGCGGCTGCCATTTTTCCAAAACGGCCTTGAGTTCCTCGACCGAAGACCCGGCGTAGAGTCGCGGTCGGCTCGGCACGGATTCAATGACAGTTAGCTCGACCGTGGACGCCGGGCCTTGGAAAGCCGGAAGCTCGGCGGCGAGTCGGGCGATGGCTTCGTTTTTGAAAACACCCAACGACGCGGACGAATCGAGTACCACGGCGATCCGTTGGACGCTGCCGGATTTCTGGAAGCGCGGCTCCGCCAGAAACCACGCGAGCAACAGCACGGCCAGCAATTGCATCCACAACGGGATCGACGGGATGATCCGCTCCAACCGTCGGCCGCTGGCGGCGTCGCGCTGGGTGCGCTCTAGCAGGAACAGCGTGGAGACCGGGAGTTCGATCGCTTTCCGCTGGAGGAAATGGATCGCCAGCACGGCGGGAATGCCGAGCAACGCGAGAAGGCCGAAGGGATTTGCGAGGGTGAGCACGGAAGAAGTTGAGAGTTTGGAGTTGATGGTTGAGAGTTAGAAGTGGCTCTTCATCATCTTCTCTCGGTCTTGAGCGTCAATGAGAGCTTGATCGGGTGAAGCGCGCGGAAGGTGATCCGTCTTTCTGCTTCTGATTCTTGTGTGCCTCGACGGCGATGTTGAGCGCTCTTTGGAGATTGGCCATGGGATTAGTGCGTGTCTGGTTGCATTGGGATCAAAGCTGAGGAGTCACGTGAAACTGAATCCGCCCGCACGAGTCGAAGCGTCTGGCCCGCCCTTCATTTTAGATTGTCGGCATTGCCGCATTTACCGCATCGGCTCCCACCGCAGTCCATGGGGCAAGGAGCCAGTGGCGGAGTCGAAAAGTTAGAGAATCGAGCCCGGGCCGTACGCCGCAGCTTGGGGACTCGCGGTTTCGAGTTTCCTAACCGCAGCGGCGAAGGTTGCGATCTGGGATTTCGCGGCACCCGATTCGCTATCACCTTTGGCGAGGATCGCGTCGAGGGCTGCGCGCGAGAGACCGAGGCGGCTGTCGTCGGCGAGACGCTCGACGAGGTTGTTGCGATCGATGTTGCCTTGGCGGAGGTCGTTCACGGTGGCGACGGCGTGCTCCTTGATCGCCTTGTGCGCGGTTTCACGGCCGACGCCGGCTTTCACGGCTTCCATCATGATGGTGGTGGTCATCAGGAACGGCAGGTAATGGGTGGTCTCGGCGTCGATGACGGCTTCGTAAGCGTCCATCTGGTCGAGCACGGTTAGAAAGGTTTCAAACATCCCGTCGATGGTGTAGAACGAATCCGGCAGCATGATCCGGCGGACGACGGAGCAGGAAACATCGCCTTCGTTCCATTGATCGCCGGCGAGGCCGGCGGCCATGGCGAGGTAGCCTTTGAGGATGACGTGGAAGCCGTTCACGCGCTCGCAGGAACGCGAGTTCATTTTGTGCGGCATGGCGCTGGAGCCGGTTTGGCCGGGGGCGAAGCCCTCGCTGGCGGTCTCGTTGCCGGCCATCAGCCGCAGGGTTTTGCAGAAGGACGACGGGCCGCTGGCGAGGTCGGTCAGAGCGGCGACTACGCGGAAATCCAGCGAACGCGGATAGACCTGGCCGACGTTGGTCCAGACGGCGGGCATGCTGAGGTGGGCGACCACGCGCTTTTCGAGATCCGCGACTTTTCCGGCATCGCCTTCGAACAACGAGAGCTGGTCCATCTGGGTGCCGACCGCGCCTTTGAGGCCGCGGACCGGGTAGTGGGCGATGACGGAATCGAGCGCTTGCAGGCTGCTGAGGAGTTCCTCGCCGAACATCGCGATGCGCTTGCCGAGCGTGGTCGGCTGGGCGGCGACGTTGTGAGTGCGGGCGGTTAGAATCAGCTCGCTCCATTGTTCCGAGCGCTCGCGGAAGCGGCGGAGGGTGGCCACGGTCTTGTCGCGGATGATGAGCAGCGAGCGGTAAATTTGGAGCTGCTCGACGTTTTCCGTGAGGTCGCGCGAGGTCATGCCTTTGTGGACCTGCTCGTGGCCGGCGAGATCGTTGAACTCCTCGATCCGCGCCTTCACGTCGTGGCGGGTGATTTTTTCCCGGGCCATGATTGAGCCGGCATCGACGCTGTCCTTCACGGACTCATAGGCGGCGATGGCTTCGGCCGGCACGTCCAGACCGAGATCGCGCTGGGCCTTCATCACCGCGATCCAGAACTCGCGCTCTAGCACGATCCGCCCTTCGGCGGACCAGATGGATTGGAGGGCGGGCGAGGCATAGCGTTCGGCGAGGACATTTGGAATCACGCGCGGACCATGCAGGGCCGGAAATGAAGTTTCAAGAGGCACTTGCCTAAAATTTGAGGCCTTCAACCGTGCTTAAATGGCGGGAAACCTGGTGCATCGGATCCGACACAAGTCCCTGAAAAGGAAGTGGTCGGGGCGGCCAGATTCGAACTGACGACATCCGCGTCCCAAACGCGGCGCTCTACCAGGCTGAGCTACGCCCCGGTGCACGGGCGGACCCTTGGCGATTCCCGAAGCCGAATCAAGAAATTCCTTAACAAAAATTTGATCCTTACAGATTCGCCTGCTGGAGCGGGCGAATCAGGCAAAAAACGGATTTACAAGAACTGGTGGATTTGGCCAATTCCACGGACCGTTTCTTCCCAACCCACCTATGATCCTCTCTCAAATCACTACCATCAGTACGAACGCCGCAGCCCAGTCCGGGATCGGACTTGGCTCGATCTTGGCCGTGACCTTTTCTTGGGAGCGCAACCGCTCGATTTTTTGGGCGATCGTCGCGGGAATCTTTTCCTGGTTCTACGTCATCCACTTCGCACTGACCCGGCGGCCCGATGAGCGCAGGTCGTCCATGCTACCTTACACCCCCTTGAGAAGTAGAGTGGAGAAGAAGCGCATCCCTTTTACAAAAAAGGACGGATCTCCCATCACCCAAGAAGATTGAGCGCCATCGATTCCCATTCGTGGCTGGATGAATTCAAATCGAGACCGTCGCCCCCCACTTCTCACTTGGCACTTCCCCGATCCGCCGCCACATTCCCCGCACACGACAGGGGAGCTTCACGCCCGTGAAGCCGAGATTTTCCGACGCGCGGGAAAAACCCTCCGAACCTGACGCGGGTCATGCCGCCGTAGGAAGTCGAAACCGCCAGATGTTTCCCTTCCCCGGCCGTGCCTCATCCGCACGGCCTTCTTATTTCCTTTTAATCTATAACTTCTAACCAATAGCCCGAAGATGATCTCCACCGACGAAACCACCGGCGCTCCGGAAACCCACGACGCGTCCCTCGCCCCGCTCCCCGCCTCCACCCGCGTTTATGTCCAGGGCCAGCTCCACCCGCAGGTCCGCGTGCCGATGCGCGAAATTTCCCTCTCCGACACCAAATCCTTCAACGGTCGCATCGAGAAAAACCAAGCCGTCCGCGTCTATGATTGCTCCGGCCCGTGGGGCGATCCCGATTTCCAAGGCACCTCCGAACAAGGCCTCCCGCCCCTCCGCCGCGACTGGATTCTCGCCCGTGGCGATGTGGAAGCCTACGACGGCCGCGAAGTCCAGCCGCAGGACAACGGCTACCTCACGGAAAAGCACGTCGAGTTCGCCTCGAAATCCGAGCGCGCCAACAAATTCATCGAGTTCCCCGGCCTCACCGCCGACCGCCGCCAGCCGCTCCGCGCCACCGGTAAACCCGTCACTCAAAAATACTACGCCGACCAAGGCATCATCACTCCCGAGATGGAATTCATCGCGATCCGCGAAAACATGCACCGGTCGAAGATTTCCGACCAAAAAGACGACATCGTCCGCAACCACCTCGACAAACAACACCAAGGTTCCACCCAAAATCCCACCAGCCCTTACACTCCCTCCATTTTCCAACGCTTCCCGCAGCGCATCCCCGCCGAGATCACCGCCGAGTTTGTCCGCAGCGAAGTCGCCGCCGGCCGCGCCATCATCCCGCTCAACATCAACCACCCCGAGTGCGAGCCGATGATCATCGGCCGCAATTTCCTGGTGAAAATCAACGCGAACATCGGCAATTCCGCCGTCGCCTCCTCCATCGAAGAAGAGGTCGAAAAAATGCGCTGGGCCACCAAGTGGGGCGCAGACAACGTGATGGACCTTTCCACCGGCAAAAACATCCACGCCACCCGCGAGTGGATCCTGCGCAACTCCCCCGTCCCCATCGGCACCGTGCCGATCTATCAGGCACTCGAAAAGGTCAACGGCAAGGCCGAGGATCTCACCTGGGAACTCTATCGGGACACCCTCATCGAGCAGGCCGAGCAAGGCGTTGATTACTTCACCATCCACGCCGGCGTCCTGCTGCGCTTCGTCCCGATGACCGCCAGCCGGATGACCGGCATCGTCTCGCGCGGCGGCTCGATCATGGCCAAGTGGTGCCTCTCCCATCACAAGGAAAATTTCCTCTACACCCACTGGGATGAAATTTGCGACATCTGCGCCGCCTACGATGTGAGTTTCTCCATCGGCGACGGCCTCCGCCCCGGCTCCATCGCCGATGCGAACGACAAGGCTCAGTTCGGCGAGTTAGAA
>JANMJJ010000186.1:0-8338 GCA_031371325.1 Akkermansiaceae bacterium
CGCCACGCGGGCCTTGAATTCAGGGTCGTGTCTTCTTCGTTTGCCTTTCATTTTGTGTGTGTTCGGTTCGGTTTTAACGCCGCTCCCACACACCACAATCATAGCTTAGCCACTGGCCTGATTTTCTGGGGCCGCCTCAGAGACCTCAATTCGGACTGGCCGCGCCGTTGTGGATTTCCATGTAGAGGTCTTCGAGCGAGCGGCGGACCGGCGCGAAGGCGCGGACTCTAACTCCGGCGCGGACCAGCGTTTCTATCAGCACCGCGGGATCGGCGGCATGGGGCAGGCCGATCCTGCCGGCGGATAGAATTTCGCCGCCGGCACCGAGGATGAGGCCGCAGGCGGTGCCCCACGGTGCGAGATCCACCTCGAACACCGGGATGTCGTCCTGCAGGCCGTTGACCGTGCCTTCGAAGACGCGCTTGCCTTCCCGGAGGATGGCCACGCGGTCGCACATCAGCTCGACCTCGGCTAACAGATGGGAGTTGAACAGCACGGTCATGCCGCGCTCGTCGCGGAGGTCGAGGATGAACTCGCGGAACCACTTGATGCCTTCCGGATCGAGGCCGTCGGTGGGCTCGTCGAGCAGCAGGACTTCGGGTTCCGGGAGAAGTGCTTGGGCCAGCGCGAGGCGTTGGCGCATGCCGTGGCTGTAAGTGCGGACTTTCGAGTGGACGCGTTTGGTCAGGCCGACGCGGTCGATCACCTTGCGGGCGGCATCGGCATCGAAGCCACTGGAGTAACCCATCAGGATTTTCAAATTGTCCCAGCCGCTGAGGTAGTCGTAGAAAGCGGGGGCTTCGAAGATCGCGCCGACTTTCCGCAGCGCCCGCGAGCGGTCCTTGAGCACGGAAATGCCACCGATGGTGACATCGCCGCGGTCAGGCAGGACCATCCCAAGGATGATCCCGAGCGAGGTGCTCTTGCCCGCGCCGTTGTGGCCTAACAAACCGTAGATCTCGCCGCGCTGGACGTGGAAGGAAACATCCGCGAGCGCGGGTTTGCCGCTGAATTTTTTGAAGAGGCCGTTGGCGACGAGCATGGTGGATCAGAGATTCAGTTACCGACGGCGAGGCGGAGTTTGTTGGAGCCGGTCATGTCGCCGTAGAGGAAATTCATTCCGTTGGGATGCCAGGTCTCCTTTTCATAGATCAAGGGAATCTTGTCGGGCCGGTCCTTGATGCCGAACAAGGCTAGCTGGGAGACATGCCGTCCGTTCTGGGTGGTATTCCACAAGTAACTGGAGCCGGATTTCTGGAATTCCTTCTTATCGGCGGGGCAGTGGAAGGCCTCGGGCGACTCCAGATAGGGCAACAGGAGTGTTTCCAGAACGGGAATTTCTTCGGTTTTGGAAGCCCGGCCCGCAGCGAGTTCGGGCATTTTGTCGTTGTGCTCCTGCAAGTAGCTTTGCATGCCGACACCGAGCGAGCGGAGCTGTTTCAAGCACGCGGCTTCGCGGGATTTCCCGATGACCGAGCGGGAAATCGGATAGATGATCGCGGCGAGGGTACCGATGATCGCCAACACGACCAACAACTCGATCAGGGTGAAGCCGCGTTGTTGTCTCATCGCCGTGGGCCGAATTCGTTGCCGCGGAGCCCTTGCATCGTCTCGTTCATCGCTTCCATCAGCGGGGCGAGATCGAGCTTGGTATCGGCGCTGGATTTTTCGAAATACGCCTTCATGCCTTGCTGGCTGATTTTATCCAACAAATCCGAGCCGAGTTCGTCGGCGCGGGCCATTTCCGCTCCGGTGCGACCTTCGCTGATTTCCTTGAGGCCCTGTTCGACGAATTTCTTGCGCTGGTCGGGCTTCATCGCATCGATGGATTCCATGAAGCGACCCATGGATTCCATGATGGTGAGATCGATGAAGAGGCCTTTTTCATCGGAGGAAAGTTTGCGGAAAAACGTTTCACCGGTGCGGTTGTCGCGGTTTTTCTCGCGCTCTTGGAAATCGAGGCCATTGACGAGGCTGGCGATCTTGCGGAGTGCGTTGTCCCGGCGTGCGGCCTCCGCAGCATCAGGCGGGGACTTTTCTGCGGACCAATCGGTGAAGTTGGCCGTGGCGACTTCGCGGTTGATGCGCTCGGCGGTGATTTTGCGGGATCCGGCGTAAGCGCGGACGACCCAGACGCAGCTCCAAACCAGCAGGAGGAGGATCGCCGCTTTTAAGAAAACTTCCTTGCGTGCCATGACTGGCGGAGACTAGGCGAGGTGGGGATGCACGCAAGCGGACAAACGGGGAAGACGCGGATTGCCAACCCCGGTCTAGGGTGTTTGAATCGGCAATGATGAAAGCAAATGCGAGCTGTCTGCTGATGTTGGCGATGATGGCGGCCCCCCTTGCGAATGGAGATGGGATTGCCGATCTGGTCGGGAGAGCGGAGAAAGGGGAGGCTGCGGCGCAGTTGGAGTTGGGCGGGATTTACTCGAAGGGCGAAGGCGTCACGAAGGATGTGGCCGAGGCGGTGAAATGGCTGTCCCAAGCGGCGAGGCAGGGGAATGCCGAGGCACAGATGAAACTTGGCGGGATTTACATCGGCGGGAGAGGCGTGTTGAAGAACAGCAGTGAAGCGGCGAAGTGGTTCATGATGAGCGCCGAGCAAGGAAACGCATCCGCCCAATGTCAGATCGGGCGGATGCATTTGACGGGTGCCGGCGTCCCGAAAGACGTCGTGGAGGCTTACAAGTGGTCAACCTTGGCCGCGACCCAAGGCGACGCGGCGGCGAAGAAGATCCTCGCGGTCCTTTTGATAAAATTGACTCCGGCGCAAATCATCGAAGGGAAGCGGCGTTCGCAGGATTTCCTGGAAATGAAGAAGACGGAGAAACCCATGGATTTGCCGGGCGAGGTTCCAGCGCGGCCGATTGAGCCGTTGCCATTGCTTGTGCCGGAGTGATCGATCACGGGACGACGACGACGCTGCCGAATTGCGAGGAGTTCAGCAGTTGGTTGTCGCCGCTACTTACCCAGAGGCCGATGTAGCAGTTGCTCGGCAGCGTCACGGTGCATCTCCCGATTTTGGTCCAGGACGTGCCGGTGGTGCTTTGGTATGCGGTGACGACGTTGAGCGTGCGGACCAAGCGCACCCAGATATCGGTGGAGATCTGACCCGCACGGGTGTTCTTCGCAGTGGAGCCAGCGGTGGTGAGCCTGCGGAGCCATTGATAGTCGCCACTGCCATCGACCCCCATGTAAATTTGCCGGGAGTTCGTGGCAAGGGATTCGCGGATCATGACGCCGACGCGGGCGGCGGTGCCGGTGTTGCTGAGTTTGGTGACGCGGGCGATGATGCTTCCGTCGCCGCTGAGCGTTTGCCAGGCGAAGTTGCCGGAATCCGCTGTATTGGCGAGGATGCCTGCGCCTGCGACGGTGAAAATCCCGGCGCTGTAGGTGGCGGCTCCGGCAATATTGGCACTTCCGACGCGGTCCAGATCCCACGGCAGGGGAAGCGTGTTGGCATTGATTTTGATTTGCAGGCTCGTCTCTGTGAGAGCTCCGGCAGCGTCGGTCGCACGGATGGTGAACAGGTTGGTGCCGGCACTGCCGCTCGGGGGAGTGCCGCTGAGAGCTCCCGATTTGGCAATGACCAGCCAGGCAGGACCGGCGACCTTGGAGTAGCTGATGGTGTCACCGGCGTCGGAATCAGTCGCGGAGGAGGCGAGAGATTGATCGAGGTAAAGTGCCTTCTCGGTGCCTGCGGGATAAATCAACGGATTGAGTTTAAAAACGGGCGCGTCGTTGATATTGGAGACGGTGATGCTCAGGGTCGCGGTGGCGGATGCGTTGGACGGATCGCTGACACTGACAATGAAGGAACCGGTCCCGACATTGGAGTTGAGCGGAGTGCCGCCGAGTTTGCCGTCCGCGAAAACTGTTAGCCAATCGGGACCTGAGATTTTTTGGAAGTTGAGAACGTCGCCTGCATCGACATCGGTGGCGAGTAGTTGTCCGGCAAAGGACTCGTCTTCGGTGGCCGTGAGATTGATGGGGTTCGCGGAGAACACCGGCGCGAAATTGACGGCGGTAACCGTGATGAAAACGGTGGCTGGTGCGGAATCCAGCGTGCCGTCGTTGACCCGGAAGGTGAACGCATCGCTGCCGCTGAAGCTGGCGGCGGGTTGGTACGTTAGATTCGGGGCCGTTCCGCCGAGGGTGCCGTTTGCCGGACCGCCCACGAGAGTGAAGGTGAGTGGACTTCCTTCGACATCGATTCCAGCGAGCATGATGGGCAACGGACTGCCTTCTGCGGTGGTCACGGATTTCGACAGGGCGACCGGCGCGTCATTCACCCCGTTGACCGTGATCGAGACGGTGGCTGACGCGGAATTGATGGTGCCGTCGTTGACAAGGAACGCGAAACTATCGGTTCCATTGTAATTTGCGAATGGAGTGTAGGTCAGGTTGGGAGCTGTTCCAGAAAGGATGCCATTCGCCGGGGCGCTGACCACGGAGAATCCCAAAGTGCCTCCATCGGCGTCCGTGCCTTGGAGGCTTAGAGCAAGTGATGTGTCCTCAGGCATCGTCAAAGATTTCGGCGAGGCGATGGGAGCTTGATTCGTGACTGGCGGTACCGCAGCTTGAATCACTCCAAGCTCAGCCACGCTCATATAAGGACCGCCGGTTGCGTCGGTGAGGCCTCGCAGCCTGATGTATTGGCAGCTCGTTGCCGCGAATCGAATTTCCTTGGGATCGCGGGTATTTGGAAAGACTCCCGTGGCCACCGGGCTTCCCCAAGTCACCCCGTCAACGCTCACATAGAATTCGAATTGCCCGACGTTTCCATATGAATACCCATCTTGTCGCGGCAAATAACGAAAACCGTCGATGCTCTGGCGGCTTCCCAAGTTGATTTGGATTTCATGTGGCGGAGGAGGAGCGTTGAGTCTCCATTCCGTGTGCCAGAATGTGTTCGGGTCACCGTCGAAAGCATAAACGGCGGCATAACCTTGAAGTTCTTCGCTGTCCACATAGTTCAAGGTCCAAGTATTGGACGGGAGAATGACTGGATTCCCCGTGACGTAGGAAACTTCGCTGGAGTTTGGGCTCTGGACTCCAGCGGCATTGATTGCGGATACCGTGAAAAAGTAGCCGGTTCCATCCACTAACCCCGTCACGGATGCTTGGGTATTCAGCCCGACATCGATGACATTCGGATAGACACCGGAAGTCGTGCCATAACTGAGCTTGTAGCGTGCGATATCAGTCTCGGGATTTGCATTCCAAGCCAATGTCACGGCGGGTGCCGAGAACGCATGGGCGGCAGAGACGAAACAGAATCCGGTCAACATTAGCCTTCGCAGGCAGGCTCCCAACCTCCCGGGCCGGAAGCAGGAAATTTTTTTGACTGGTGTGTGGCGAGCGGAATGCCTTGGTTGCAAGGCTCCGCCCAAGTTGGCCGAGGTGGCCAAGTGGCTGGTATTCATGGCTGGTTGTAAGGGTGGCTAATTTGAACAACCCTCCCGTCTTTTGCCTCTGGAGCGGGACACTCCGGAGCGACGAACACCCCGATTCGGACATTGCCAGGGCAAGCAGGAGAATTTCTCCAAGCAGACCCTGCCTTTTGGGACAGATCCGAATTCAGGATGCCTGAAAAGCGAAAGGGACTCGCACCTCAGGAACAGGAAGATTTTAGATTTGATTCAAATTGGACGGGTGGGTCGTTTGAATCGAGTTGGTGTATGACGACAGTGTGGTTTGGATTGACCGTTGACCATTTGGATCTGCGATCTGTCGAGACACATAAAACATCTTGAGATCTTAACAAGCTTTTAGTTTAATATTTTTGAACATTTTGAGCCGCAGTGAGTCTTCGGACCAAATTTTTACGTGTGTGGGATAGGCTTGAGATTTCAAAGCCGCAGATCCCTTTATTGCAACCTGCTGATGATTTAGCGCTTAGGGACCAAAATGAGGCTGTATTGATCCCAGAACTCACGCCGATATTGCTTCCGTGGGCATTTGTTCCCCGTCCAGCAGTCTTTTTCAAGCCGTCCGCCCCTTCGCGGGCATAGTTCCACGGAATTTTTGAGCTCTTCGGTCCATGGAATCGCTCATTTCTCCTCCAGACGCTGGACTTTTTTAGCTGCGACCGGCCCTTGGTTAATGGGTTGACACCGTAGATGCGCTACTTTTAAAATAACCCCGCTACTTAAGATTTCTTAAAATGTTTGACTCCCCTCGGTATTCCAAAGCCAAAGAGAAAGCTGCGATTGTCGCTGCTTTTGCCTTTATCCAAGCGTGTTGCTTAACGAGCGCTCAAGACTTCACGACTCGATATGCGATTTCAAACCCGTTTGGGGTCAATGGCCCCTTGCCCTTTGGCAAACCTTTGGATTTAGGCGTGGGAAAGGGTTTTAAAGGAGGAATCGGGGTCGGAATCGGACTTCAATCCACTTACGATTCCAATTTCTTCCAAACGGAGCATGATGAAGAGAGTGAATTATCCACGGCCATTTTACCTCATCTCAACTATTCGACGGATTCAGAAGGCGGAGCAACGGTGTCAATCTCCGCCGGCTACCAACCAGCCATTCGCAATTACCTGCAAAACCCCGATCTCAACGGAGTTGATCAATCGGGAAATGTGTCAATCATAATTTCCGGATCAAAAACGCTGATAAGCGCCTACGCCGGTTACACTCAGGAATCTGGCACCGACCGTCTTGTCGGGGAATTTGTCACTGGGTCGGCGTTAAGTCTCGGTCTCCAGGGCGCTTATCAGCTCGCTCCAAGAACATCGATCTACGCAAATTGGTCCACCTCCATTTCCGATTACGGAACCAGCTCGGTCGTGGGATTTGACAATTATTCAGTGAATTTAGGAGGCACTTGGGCTGCAACTGAACGATTCAGATTTGGCCCAAGCATTGGTTTCTCCACAACTAATTCTGACAATACGGGAACCCAGGATTCATGGAATTTTTCGATGAATACCACTTACGCCGCGAATGAACTTATACGGTTAGCTGCCTCCCTCGGGCTGCAGTTTTCCCAAAACTCACGAGAATCTGGATCTGCAAATACTAATCTCACGGGGAGCCTCAGCGCAAGTTACAAAATCAACGAGCTTTGGTCGTGGAGTAACTCTATACAGTCCGGAATCATTCCTTCCCCGACCCAGACGAATTATGTGATTAACAATTGGTCGATTTCGTCCATTTTGAATAGGCAACTACTGATCGGCTCCGCTGGAATTGGGGTGGATTACTATATTTCAGACTACGAGAGAGTTGGAACTGCCGGAGCTTCTCAGGGAGCCGACGATAACATCGGGATCTTGTTGTCATTTCAGCGGCCTTTCTTCACGGATCGGATCGGATTCAACACCTCGCTCAGATACTCGATCAACAGTGGTCAAAATGAATGGTCGCAGCTTCAACTGAACACTGGACTGAGTATGGAATTCTGATGCAGACCGAATAATTTTCGTTAGAGTGTTTTGCCCTTGAATTACCATGTGCGGCTCATCCAATCCGAACTGCTTTGAAAGGAACGACTACATTTTTCACCCATCGATATTACGCAATCGCGTAATTACGGGATTGCAATGTTCCGGCATGCTACGAACCGCGAGCAGAGTAGTTGACATCTTTGTCAATCGCCCAATTTTGGCTGGTGACACAGCCCCCCCGCACGAAATGAAACTCCACCACAGCGAACCACGGACAAACATCAACTTTTATTAACAATTCCGTATTATTGATTGATTGCGATCCACGAAATGCTAAAAGACCGCTGTTGTCTTCATCCTCTGTGAGCAATCGACCCACTTCCTTGAAACGGTCGCGCTGAAAGGGTTTTGTCCATTCAGAGAGAAATGAAGCTCTTCGCCCCTCGATCCAAGTCTCCTTCCCCCCCTTTGGTTTTAGTGCTAAACAGCCCTAATCGACCAAGGGCGGCAGCGTTTACCCCCTCTCGATTGATCCCAAATCATGAAATCTTGGCATTCGACGCCGGACGCGCGATTGCACCATACGACCCGCCTTTGGTGATGGCCGCGAACTCTTATTAGGACACCTTAAATATTGAGGAAATCAACCCTTTTTGGTGCTTGCTGAATTCCAAATTCCACTTGCAACCCCTTTGAACAATTGCTAGAGATTCAGGCGTTGAATGTCGGCCAGAATTACTTGGCCAGCCCCCATAGTCTTTAGATGCGAAAACCTTTCCCCCCTTACCTCCAAAGGGCCAAGACCCGTCCGAAATAAACACCAGGAAACAGCTCAGCGCTAAATTTCCACCCTGGAGTGTCAGTGGGGGGGGGGGGGGGGGGGGGGGGGGGGGGGGGGGGGGGGGGGGGGGGGGGGGGGGGGGGGGGGGGGGGGGGGGGGGG
>JANMJJ010000205.1:0-1661 GCA_031371325.1 Akkermansiaceae bacterium
GGATTAGTAGCCGGAGAAATATCAGAAATCCGTCTCGTATCCCATCTGCCATCTGCGTTTATCCGGTTCATCTGTGGTTCAATTCTGAGAATCAGATGCCCCGTCATGCCGGTGGAGGACTTTCACAATCTCCGGATTTGAATTCATCCCCTTAGGCGAAATCCAAGCCCCCGGCGCTTTCCCCCGGGCCCGCAATATGCTGTTGCACTCAGGAGGTCGGTTTCCTAAATTCCGCGCTTCGCTTCCCACCGTAACCGCATGAAACCTGGCAACCTGATTTTCGCCATCGTCCTCTGCCTGTTAATTTTCACTCCCGCCTTCGCCCGCGACTTTCGCCCGGACGGTCATCTCGAAAACATCCCTCTCACCGATTCATCCATCCAGCAATGCTACGTTTTCCGGACCACGGCGGGCGTGCGCTACACGGTGGAGTCCTCAGCAGATCTTACGAACTGGACAGCCCAAGATGATATCTACGGCATGGGCAATGAATACGCCGTCACCCTGCGGGAATTCACGCCTGCTCCGCCGCCACCTCCAGGGACGCCTCCCACAACCCATCCGTCACCTCCGAGCAATGCCAGCGTCCGGCTTCAACGTGCATCCGGCGGCGAGGGCGGCACCGTGGTTTCCTGGGCCTCGCTCGATCACGGTGGCCCCGTAATTGTTAGGATAGTCGGCAATATGGTCCCAGCTTGGAATCAAATCCCGCTGTTTTGGGATCGTTACGGATCTTATAACTTTTTCATCTGGCATCCCAATGACACCGCAACGCCACCTGCGGAAAATCCAATTCTCGCAACGAAAGACAGCGCCATGCTCGCCGTTCTCGAAGCCAGCCTGCCCGCGATGAACCAGCAGGTGGTTGACTCCGTGGTGCGCTCCCGCAACGCGCCGCCGCCTGCCCCGCCCGCTCCCGGTTCGCGGAAATTCCTCCGCCTGTTAGTGGACGCCACGCCCGACACCGACTCCGACGGCAGCCCCGATTGGGCCGAGTTCGAAATCGCCGCGCGCGAAGCTGTCGCTCCGCCCGCTTCGTTTGCGCCAGATCCCGACGGACCACAAAACGCCCCGGCACCCCCTGCCAGAGGCGATCCATACGATGCCGACACCAACAACGACGGCATCCCCGACGGCCAGCAGTTAGATGCCGACCTCGACGGCACGCCCGCCTCACGGACCCCGACTCCACCGACAACAGCTCCGTTGTCCCGTTCGGTCCCATTCCGCGCTATGCCCTCTTCGAGATTCCGGGAAATGCCCTGCAAATCAACGATCTCGGCACCGTGATTTTTCCGACCAAGGTGTGGAAAGCGGGAGTCTTGAATGATTTGCCCGGAGGGGGAACCGGTGAGCCGCCAGCCTCCGCCCGCGCGATCAATGACCTCGACGTGATTCTCGGCACCGTGGGCACGAGACCGGATCTTCCGGACCACCCTTCTTTCGTCATCGGTAAAATCTGCTACTGGCCGGATCCCAGCTCCTCTTATAAGACGATCCATGTCGAAGAAGAGGGTGAGACCGTAAATGCCTATCGTCAGCACGACGGAATCTATCAACAAGGACCGGCTCCAGTTCTCACCAATTCAGGCCACTTCATCGCCCAGGGGAATGTGGTGGACCCTCCACTTGAATACTGGGATGAGTTCGACTATCACCCC
>JANMJJ010000012.1:0-10869 GCA_031371325.1 Akkermansiaceae bacterium
GGCCCGCCCGGCCATATCGCCGCCGTTGCCGGCCTCGCTCAATGGCATCCAGCGAACGGCCTGCACCGCCAGCAGGAAGTAGAGTATCAGGATGACGCCTAAGGCAATGGCGGCGCGGCGGCGGGTCCGACAGGCGTCAAACAATATCAACCCAGGAATCACCCATTTAACGGTATTTATCAGGAATTCGCTTAGGACATACACATTAGTGAACTCCGGCTCCGGGTAATCATTCATGAGCAACCGGATCACACCAATAACGATCACTGCCAAAAAACAGCCGCCCAATCGGCCGGCAGTCACCGGCATGTCCCAGACATAACCTTCTGCGGCACGGTGGCTGTACCAAGCGAGTCCGATATTTAAGATTAGAAAATTCCACGGATTCAACCCTTGTATGCCGCCTATATTGTCGGGAAAATCCGGATGCTGCACCACCGCCATCAACAGGATGGCAACACACAGGCTGACAAACCAATCCTTCCACGCATAGGCGGAGAAATACGCCACGAGTAGCAGCAGGAGAGTCGTCCTAATCATCTGAATCGTGAAGAACTACGCAATCGACCCAAGATGAATCAGGAAAGCGGGTGGGCGAGCAACTCGTCCACGATGCGGGCGGCGGCGCGGCCGTCCCAGAGCGGTGGGGTGGAACCGAGCCGATCGGGTTTGGCGAGGAGGGCGGTGATGTCGGCGCGGAGGTTTTCCACGGTGGTCAGGCGGTTGCTGCCGATTTCGATGGTGATGGGTCGCTCGGTATTGGGCCGGAGGGTCAGGCAGGGGGTGCGGAAGTAGGTGCTTTCCTCCTGGAGACCGCCGGAATCGGTGAGCAGAAAACGGGCGTGGCGCGTGAGATTGACCGAGTCTAGGTAACCGAGCGGGTCGAGCAACTGGACATTCGGGCAATCGCCGAGACTAAGCCCGAAATCCGCCATTTTCCCGCGGGTCCGCGGGTGGATGGGAAAGACGATCTGCCAATCCTTGGAGAGGATTGCCAACTCCCGCACAATGACTTCGAGGCTTTCCTTGGAATCGACATTCGACGGGCGGTGAAGCGTGACGTAAACAAAGCGGCCTTTTTCCAAGCCTAGGCGACCGAGGGTGTCGCTGCGGCCCGCGTTGTCGAGCTGGGCGACCAACGAGTCGATCATCACGTTGCCGACCTGGCGGATCTTCGTTTCGTGAGCCCCCTCGCGGCGCAAATTCTCGTCACCATCGGCTGAGGGGGTGAGTAGCATGTCGGCGAGCGCGTCAGTGACCAAGCGGTTGAGCTCTTCTGGCATGCTGCGGTCGAAGCTTCGCAGGCCGGCCTCGATATGGGCTACGGGGATGCCGAGCTTGGAGGCGACCAGGGTGCAGGCGACGGTGGAGTTCACATCGCCGACGACGACCACCCAATCTGGATTTTCCCGTAGGCAGACAGGCTCGAAACTGAGCATGATATTGGCGGTCTGAACGGCGTGCGAGCCTGATCCCACTTCGAGATGATCATCCGGCGCAGGGATGCCGAGTTCCTCAAAGAAAACACCGGACATCTTTTCGTCGTAGTGCTGGCCGGTGTGGACGAGTCGGCACTCGATCTTTCTCCCAGAGCCGTTGCAGGCGGCGTTGTGATCCCTGATCGCGTGGATCACGGGGGCGATTTTCATGAAATTCGGGCGGGCACCGGCGACCAGTAGCAATTTGAGGGACTTGTTCATGGGTGAGTGTTAGCAGGGAACTCGGAAACCATGGCCACCGACGGAGGGGGAGAGGATTCAAGCGAGGCTATAATCAGGTCAAGCTGGGAGAGGATATCGTCCAGCGCGGAGGTGGATTTGGAGTTGGGCAATTCGCGGCCCACCCGGGGTTCAATGTGAATCTTGTGATCAACATCGGAAGTGGATTCAATCAGCACCAATCGCTTGTCCTCGCAAAGATGCCGGTCCACCGCACCGAGGCGACCACGGAAAATACTGTAAACCGGCACGCCCATGGCGGCGGCCTCGCGGTTCATGGTGCCACCACCACTGACGACCAAATCCGAGTGCCAGATCAAGTTCAATCCGTTCACGACCTGTGGCGGAATCACCACTTTACCGCCCTCAAACCATTCGGGATGAGTGGCCCGCAGCGCGGTTTCCTGGCGCTGATTGCGGGGCAGCAACACGGTCTTCACTCCGGGAGTGGCAAGCGCGCGTTCCATCAGGCGGATGAACAGTGCCTCGGACTCAGGATTGTGATAATGCGCCTCGGTGGCGGAGGGGCGGACGGTCACCACCACCTGCGCGTCACGCAGGCCGAGCTGGTCGAGAATCGCACTGTCCGGCACGAATTCAGGAATATAGACATCCTCTTTGAGGCCGCGGTAAGTGCGCAACCGATCAGAAGCAGCACTCGCATAAACGGAGTCATGGACGACTTCAGGCATGAAATACCAGCGGGACTTCAACAAGGCGGGTTCGGAGGTGTGCTCGTAGTCCATGATTTCTGCGACAGGGATGCGCAGTAACCGGGCTGCCAGATTCTGACTGCGCGATCCGAGATTGATTACCAATCGCGGCCTTTCCTGGAAGGCGAAGGCCGCCAGTTGGCCACCGCGCACCAACAATCCCCAGATCTTGGCCGTGAGACGCTTGCCATAATGGCGGCCGATGCGCTGGAAATTCAAGCCGTGGAAACCTGCCAACTCGCAAGTCTGATAGCCGTCCCTCGCGGTCAACAGCACCCGGTGGCCACGCTTCTGAAGCTCGCGAATGACCGGCCCGAAGAATGGAATGTGGGGAGTATTTTCCAAGTCGATCCAAATCTTGATGCCGGCACCCTCACCATCGGTCTGCCTCAGCGGCCATTGCCCGCTGGCGTCACGTCGTTGAAGACGGTGCCCGGACACAAAATTAGAAACCGCCCGAGGCAACACCGGCCAGATTTCATGGCCATGACGCTCTGCAACGTGCCGGAGGAACTCTTCATAATGGGACGCGGGAAACGTCATTTCGTCTCCAGAACCCTCGAAATCGATGTAGTCGGGATGGACGTTCACCAGGACCATGCCGCCTTGCCGTACGATCCAGTCGGTCTTCCGCACCCATATCCCGGCGTCCGGTTCGCGCAGCAGTAGGAACAATGTCGAATCCTGCGGAAGCGTGTAAGGCAGCTCGACGTAGCCCTCGCCCGCCGCACCTTCGGGGCGGGCAATCCAGTAGGGGAAGATGGTATGGGCACCTGCCGGTTGCGGCTCGAAGGGGTCGGTATCGAACGTCGAACAGTCGTAGTCAATGTTCAGATCATGCAGCCAATCCAGCTTGCGGAGCATGAAGCCGGAGCGGAATCCAGTGGCCCGCCAATCTCGCAGGTAGCCATTGATGCGACGTGCCTTGAGCCCAAACCCGGCGCGGGAAAGATAGAGTTTTCCGTCGTGATTGAGATCGTGAACGCCGACTTCGAAGTCGTGCCCAGTGAGCCATTCGCGGAGGGCATCCGGCACTCGATAACCGCCTTCCGGGATGAAATTGAAGCACGAACGAAAGCCGCAACGCATTTCCAACTCGGCCAGCGCCCGCACCTTTTCAACTCCCTCCGCCCCTTCGACGTCATGGGTCAGAACGAATGCTGCACGCTTGCCTTCCGGCCACCCCGGCCAGCCTGCGGGAGTGGCCCCGACGGCTTCATCGATGGGCCAGACGGCGGAATGACGACGGCGGATCGCCACCGCCCGGTGCCGCCGCATCGCCCAGCGGGCGGCTCGCGGGAGAAAGGGCTTGGCGACGTAGTAGATCCGCGTCAGCAGGGATGGAGGGGCTTCCGGCATGACAAGCGAATGAGTCAAAGCAGAAGATCACGAAGATCTCTCAGGCAAAATCTCACAAATCCCCTTCGACCCATCGCGGCGCGTGGGATTTCACTTTATTGAAAATACACGAGACATCGGCGCGGCCTTTTTCGAGTTCGGAGAAGGCCCATTTCAGTCGATCAGGGGTGGTGTTATTCGCATCCAGCACGAGCAGCACCTTGTCCATGAAGCCGGCCATTGCCACCGTCGGACTGGTCGAATCAACCGGCGGCATGTCGAAAATGATATAGTCATAGTCGCTGGAGACTAGGCTCGGCAGGATCTCGCGGAGGCCGAGGGGGGCCAACGCGAAAGAATCGCCTTGAAAGCGGCGCGTTGTAGCACTGGCAAAATAGAGATTTTGCGGGGATTGGCGGAATTGCTCCGTGCGAGAAATCTCCAGTGAATGACGCAACGAGTTCTTTGGCTCCGCAACGGCTCCCGCGTGGTTGAGGGATGGGTTCAAATCGACAAGCAACACCTTGCGATTGCCCTCCGAAAACGACTTGGCCAGTCCGGTGGCAATCGTGGAAGTGCCCGCGCCTTCGGAAAGCCCGGTCAGCGCGACCAACTTGGGCTTGTGGGTGATGTTGTTGATTTCAAAGTTGAAGACGACGCGGTCGTGAATGGCGGCGGCGAAGGGCTCAATGAAATGCACCGATTTTGACTGCCGTCGCGCAACCTTCCCGTTGTCGGCGAGAGCTAAACTGGAGTCGGGGAGGGGTGGTGGCTCCAACGGATCCACCGAACCGATGAGCTTGGCAAGCCCGTCCTTGGAACGAACGTACGGGATGGAAAGCATCAGCGGCAATTGCAAGCGGGAGCGGATCTGCGAGGGCCGTGAAACCCGGCGGTCGAAAACCCTCTCGATCAGAAAGGCGAAAGCGAGTCCCACCGCCACGCCAGAAGCAGCAATTCCCATAATCCATTTCATCGCTTTACCGTCGATGGATTTCACTGGGGATGACGGATCCTGAACGATGCCGATATTGGGCATTTTCGTGGGATCCAGCGTTTCATCCACGCGGGCCTTTTCGAGACTGGATTGGTAATACCGGTATTTCTCTTCCTCCATTTGACGGCGGCGCTCCAGTTCTTCAAGTTTGAAGCCGAGGGCAGAAAGACCTTCGACTTCCTTTTCGATTTCCTTGGATTGTTGCCCGGTGGCCGCGACGCGTGCCTCCATCGCGATTTGAAGTGCCATTTCGTCTTCCAAGCTGCTGACCGGGCTTAGGGGCTGGCCCGGCACCTCGACGCGGCGGGTGAAATCCGGGTAATTTGTGCTGAGGTCCAACTTTCTCGATTCCACATCCACGATTTGCCGATCCAAGGAAACGATCATCGGATCGCTGGCGGAGCGCCGGAGAAGGGTGCGGTTCCGCTCTTGACGGAGCATCTCCAGCCGCACGGTTAAATCCTTGAATTCCGCGAGGGCTTGCGCGGCTTGACGCAACTGCTCCTGCTCTTCACGAGTGGATGCGACTTCAACGGCAGCGCCCCCGGTTTTATCAGGCTCTGAGACACCGGCCGCCGCGAACTTCTCCAGCGCGGCGACCTTGGCGTGCTGCTCCGCCAGCGCCGCCTGCGCGGACATCAGAGTGGTGCGGATCAATTGCCGCCGCGATTCGAATTCGGCGATCGTTCCGGCGATCGAAAGCACGCCGGACTTGGCTTTCAATTGGTTGATTTCATCCTCGGTGATGCGCAGGATGCTGCGTGCTTGGTCCGTTTGCACGCTCACTTGATCGAACGCGGTCGTCGAGCGGTGGATTTCCAAATGTCGGACGAAATAGCACTGGATAATCTGGCGGAGGACTTTGACCGTGCGCTCCGGATCGAAATCCCGGTAGCTCAATTGGATGATATTGCTCCTCTGCTGGGCCTCCACAACCAGGTGCTTGGTCAGGTAAGTTGCCGCGTCAACAACGGTGGGTGGCTTCGGACCCGCAGGCATGATTTTGTCCGGCCCCATGGCCTTGGCGGTATCCAATGCGACGTTGAAGCTTTTGAGAATCTCAAGTTCGGTATCCATCACCTCCATGGGACCGGCCCCCTTGATGGTGCTTGGAGCGTCCGGATCGCTCGCGTTACGCTCAACGACGTAGCGGACCAGCAGCTCAGCCCTGGTTTCGTAGCTGGGAGAGATCGCGTCGTAGCGGTAAGCGAGTCCGCCAGCGATTCCGAAACCGATCAACGAGAGAATGATGATCTTCCACTTGTGCTTGAACAGGATGTAAAGAATGTCATGCACCTTGATACCGCTTTGGACAGCGGGACGATTTTGCTCGGAGAAGTTCATTTCAATTGATGGGGAGAAGGATTCAGTCGAGGTGAGGATAGATCAGCTTGCCAGCGAGACGATTGAGCGCGACTGGAAGACGAGAGAAAATCAGAGGATAACTTTCTTTCGGCTCGCCCACGGCGCTCACCCACCCCCCGGAATGGTGGCGGAAATAATGCAAAGGGCGGGAGGAGCAGCCCCATGAGAGCTTAAACCGGCGTAGTCCCTCGTCGGTTTTTGCGGTCCGCCCGAAATTGAGTTGGACGCAGCCAGAATCTACCAAGCTGCGGATTGCCTGCCACATGACCGCTTGATTCGGCCTAAGGTGCCAATGCGCGGTATCCGATGCCCCAAATTTGTAGATCGCCCTGCCGCCCGAGTGTAGAAAAATCGCACCAGCCACCGGTATCCTGCCGCTCCGGGCGAGGACGACGAAGCCGAGACCCGGCTCGATCACGTTTCTGCCAATGGCTTGAAAAAAGAGAAAAGGCTGGGGAGGCAAGCCATTACGACGGCGCGTCCGACAATGCAGTGCATAGAATTCAACGACTGCGCCAGCGTCGGTTTCCACCTTGATATCGAGCCCGCTACGCCTAGCTTTCCGAATTGCACGACGGACCGCAGGATCCAGATTGCGCTCGATGACATCGATGTCGGGCGTCAGATCCAGTTCATGAGTCTCATACATCCGATAAGGAGCCGTAGCGTCTGGCGGCACCCGGTCATCGCGGATCTCGAGGCGTTTCCATTTTCGCCCGGCTGCGAAATCGATCAAGGTTTGGTAAACTTCAGGGGCTTGCGCTGGATCAGACCAAAGCGGACCCGCGTAATCTGAAAATGGGAGGGAAACACCCCGACAACCCGTAATGGAACTCCGGACTTCCATCAAAGGAACCAGCGCCGCCTCGGCACCGCTTGCCAAAATGCGCAGGTAAAATGGCCGATGCCCATAGCTCTCCGTTAAAACCCGGGCCCATGCGGAGCGATGGAAAACCGAGTGATCTTCCCGAATGGCGACCTTGGCGTCCCAAGTTTGATCCAAGAGTGGATCCATTCGCTCAATTTCAATATCGGTCAATCGCATCTTCCCGGATCGGGTGGTCTGGGGTGATTCAGCCATCAGATCTCAGGAGAAATTCTTAATCCGCTGGGTAATGAAGGTTCTTTGGCATCATGCCGGAAGTCCTGCCTCCAAAGCCTCAGCCACGGATTCAATCACCGCGCTAATTTGCGAATGACTTAGCTCCGGGTACATCGGCAATGAAACAAATTCCGCAGCGCAGCGTTCCGCTATCGGAAATGAGCCTGGACCAAATCCAAGATGAGAATATGCATCCTGCAGGTGAACGGGAACCGGGTAATGTATCGAGGAGGCGATTCCCTTTTCAAAGAGTCCCGCCATGAATTTGTGTCGATCAGGCACCCGAATCACATAATGATGATGAACGTGAGAGCCTCTTGGGTCGGAAGCCGGAAGCACGAGATTTGGCAGCCCTTGAAATGCCTCGGAATAGCGAGTGGAGATCTCCCGCCGCCTCGCATTGTTATAGTCGAGTTCACGCAACTTCAATCTGAGAACCGCAGCCTGGATGCCGTCCATGCGGCAGTTCCACCCTACGACGGAGTGATGATACTTCCGACTCTGGCCGTGGTCGAGGAACACCCGCATTTTCCTAGCGAGCTCGGCGTTGCCTGTCGCAACCGCTCCCGCCTCCCCGAAGGCCCCCAGATTCTTACCCGGATAAAAACTAAAGCAGCCCGCATCGCCGAGACTTCCCGCCCGCTTTCCTTGATAGAGAGCACCGTGCGCTTGAGCTGCGTCTTCCACGACGAAGAGGCCGTGTCGTTCTGCAAATGTTAGGATCGGATCCATATCAGCCATCTGCCCGAAAAGATGCACGGGAAGGATTGCCTTGGTGCGTGACGTTAGCACGCGCTCCAAGCCAGCAGGTTCGATGGTGTAGGTTGTCTCATTGATATCAACAAACACCGGCAGAGCTCCCGTCCGACTGATGGCTTCCGCAGTGGCGATGAATGTCATCGGCGCGGTGATCACCTCGTCACCGGGACCAATTCCGAGAGCGAGCAATGCCAGCCACAGCGCCTCGGTTCCGCTTCCAACTCCCACGACGTGGTCCACGCCGCAGTAGTGAGCGAATTCCTCCTCGAACCGGCTCACAAAAGGTCCTCCCGCGAATGCACTTGCTTCAATCACTTCTTCGATTGCCGCAGCAAATTCACCTCTCAAATGAGCATGATGAGCATGTAAATTGATAAATGGAACATTCATCTTCACGAAGATCAAGGTCGGTCGATCACTCTGGCTGGGTTGCCGACAACCGTCGAATCGGCAGAAACATCACTTGTAACAACGCTTCCGGCGCCAACGAGCGCATTCTCGCCGATTGTAATTCCACCTAGAAGCGTGGCACCAGACCCGATCGAAGCCCCCCGTTTCACCAAAGTGCGCCGGCATTCCCAGTCACCCGAGGTTTGGTGGCTGCCATCCGGATTCACTGCTTTGGGGTAATGGTCGTTCACGAAGATGACACCGTGCCCGATGAATACCCCGTCTTCGATCGTCACTCCCTCGCAGATAAACGTATGGCTGGAAATTTTACAACGGGCACCGATCTTGGCACCTCTTTGAATCTCCACGAAGGTTCCAACCTTTGTCTCGTCTCCGATTTCGCAGCCATACAGGTTGCAGAAACCGAAAAGCTTCACATCCTTGCCCAAGATCACATCAGGAGAGACTCTCAGCGTAAGATCCATTGGGATTTTCCTTAACTCCGTGTGAGAGTCCGTCCCCGGCAGCCAAGGCCGGGTAAGTTGCCAACGGACCAGCAACTTTGATGGCCGCACCGTTGGCCTTCAATGATTTGGAACTTGCCTCGAGAATCCTCAACACCTCAAGACCGCTCTTCCCGCAGCTTAGGGGCGGGACGCCGCTCAATATTCCATTGATGAAATGCTGGCACATTTGGCGCAACGGTTCCGCCTGTTTGATATAGGGAACAAAACTATCTCCGTAGTGATAAGAATAATGGAATTCCCCGAAATTGTCGTAATGAGGCGGGCGTTCTATCCGAGTGTCGTAGATCCGGATTTTTTCCATGGGCTCAATGTCATTGTAAACAATCATTTTCCGAGTACCCACAATGGTCATTTGGCGAACTTTCCTAGGCTCCAGCCAACTGCTCTGGATGGTGGCGAACTGACCGGAATGAAAACTCAACGACAGATTGGATACGTCCTCGATTCCTGGCGTGATATGGGCATTCCCTTGGCAATTGACAAAATCCGGCGTCCGGCCAAGCAAATGCAAAATGATAGAAATATCATGGGGTGCCAAGTCCCAGACCACATTGATGTCCTTCTGAAATAATCCAAGGTTGAGTCTCTGACTGTTGATATAGCGGATTTCCCCGAGATCTCCGGAATCGATGATCCTTTTGATCATCTGGATCGGCTCCGAATATAGAAAAGTATGTCCAACCATCAGGGTCAATCCTCGACTTGCCGCCAATTCTATCAGGTGTTGACACTCGGCAACGCTTGAAGCCAAGGGCTTCTCAACCAATACATGTTTACCGGCGAGTAGAGCGGCTTTGGCCAAGCGGAAGTGGCTAGGCACCGGCGTCGCCACCGCAATGGCATCGACATCCGCCTCTTCCAGCATCAAATCAAAGCGGGAAAACCGGGCCACTCCTGGGTGCAACGGGCTCATTTTCTCCAACCGTTCCGAATCAAGATCACACAGGGCACCCAGACGGCAGCCGGGCAACTGGCTGAAATTACGCGCAAGATTAGGTCCCCAGTAACCGAGACCAACCACGCCGATGGACAAGCCATGAATCATATTCAATCGGAAATTCTTTGCGTGCTGCTCATCGACAGCGCATACACAGGCTGAGAAACCGGTTTTGACGAAGACTGGACGCCCGCAAGCCGCGTGGCAGTTTTCTGAACCTTTGAGTCCACGCACGCTTTCATCTGTCCGAGAAGAGCGAACGGTGTTTTTAAAATAATTTGAAAATCAGCCATCGGGGTGAGGTGATCAACATAATCATTGTCCATCGTGACCATCTCGCTGAACGTCGTGGAATGAGTCCGACTGACTTGCCACAACCCAGTCAGACCTGGCTGCACCGCAAACCGGTGACGTTGATGTGCATCATAGAGTTCGAACTCCTTCGGCAAGCAAGGGCGGGGTCCAACTAGGCTCATTTCACCCCGCAATACATTGATAAACTGCGGTAACTCATCGAGGCCGGAGGTGCGGATCAAGCAACCGCCCCTGATCAAGCGTGAGTCACCGGTGACGTCCAGCTTGATCATTGGCTTGTTGGATTTGATCAAGTGTTCCACATGGGCTTCATGGATATTCGTTGCCGCCGTGAGATTCATGCTGCGAAACTTGTAGATGGTAAAAGACTTGCCACCTCGGCCGATACGTGTTTGCCGGAAAAGAACGGTTCCTGGCGATACCAACTGAATCCAGCAATACACAAGCGACGCAAGAAGCGCCACTATGGGCAAGATCAGTAAAACCAGTAAAATGTCTGATCCGCGCTTCCATGCTGGGATCGGCAAGCCATCGTCAATGTTTCCATCTTGGCGGCACTGGGAATTACGGTTGATTTCGGGCGGCGCGACTCGCGGGGGGCCGGTCAATTCTTTTCGAAAAGGTCGGCTGAGCGAAAGTTGCTCCGAGTGGAATTGGAGAAATGAGTGACGACAACGGCGTCTGGATGTAGGAATCACGGGGTGGGGG
>JANMJJ010000067.1:0-48672 GCA_031371325.1 Akkermansiaceae bacterium
ATCCTCGCCTACACCGAAGACGAAGTGGTTTCCACCGATTTCATCCACGACAAGAGCTCCTCGATCTTCGACGCCGGCTCGTCCATCGAGCTGAACTCCACGTTCTTCAAGCTCATCAGTTGGTATGACAACGAGTGGGGCTACTCCAACCGAGTCATCGACCTCCTCACCGACGTCGTGAAAAAGGGAATCTAATTTCCTGTTATCATAATCTAGCAATTCAATAAAAACGGCGGTCCGCAAGGGCCGCCGTTTTTTTGTTACGATGACGTTAGTTCTGGATCGGTGCGACTGTTTTCGCGCGTTGGTGCAGTCTCCCCATCGCAAACAACATGGCGGAGATCAGACCGGACATGGCTGCGCAAATTGTTAAGGTATTTGGCGAGGCCAGTATGTTGTCGCACCAAATGAGTTCACCTGTCTGATCATGGCAAGCTGGCTCAAACGGAGGCCGCGAAGTGCCTGGTGGAGGCGAGACGGAACGGTAAGGAGCCGTCCGGATCCAGAACTTGCCGGGTGCTGTCGGATCTTCGATGAGTTGCAATTCTCCATGGGCGTTGGCAATCACCGTCCGGCCCTCGCGATCTATCAGACCCGAGCCTTTGGAATCGACCACGGGGAGCAACTCGTGGTCAGTAAAGTTCGCGCCCCACACTGGGGCTTCAACCTGATAGATAGATTGCACCACGGATTCTCCACTGCGGTTGATCCATCCGCAGCGAATGTTGCCTTGATTGTCGGCGATTTCGACTTTCGCCATATCAAATCGGTCGAAGGTTCCTGCTTTCCGGTAACGAAACGGGATCTGAACCCTCCCGTTTCGATCAATGAATCCGTAACCGCTGGCCAACTGTGCGGCACACATGTCTTTCCCGTCGAATCCGGCGAGTGATTTGAAATAGAGAGGAACGACGAGACGCCCCTCTCTATCAATTACGCCCCACTTCTGATCAACCGCCACACAGGCTCGGCTGTTTCCGTTGAAGCCATGGGTCTCATCCCACTGGAAGGGAATGACAGTTTCTCCGTTCTTGTTGATGAAGCCCCATCGGCTATTTTCGAAAACGGCGGCGGGATCCTCTAACTTGAAATCCAAACCTTTCTGCCACTTTCCGGGGAAGGCCGGGCTGCCATCCTTGAGAATCCACCGGAATCCCGTTCCTTGCTCGACCATGGTCATTTCATCGGAGTGGGTTGGCACGGCAGCCTCCTCCACAGGGGTGAAGGCGGATGGGGCATGGGGCGTTGTATTTCCTAACCGGTCGATTCTATAACTCCCAGTCCCCGCCATTCTGAATCGCCGTAGAGCGGGAATCCAGCGACGGAAAAGCATCCCGATCTTTGTGCTTTCCGGCTTCACGGAGACCACGGCGTGATCATCCGGTCCGAAAGGCGTCGCGGTGTCCCAATCCGCAGCGATCACCATTCTACCCCCGCTGTCGATAAAGCCCATTTTCCCATTGGCGCAATGCACGGGAATACGGACACCGACCTCCGGAGGTCGCAAAGCCATAATAACGCACGCAAGAGCCGTGGTCAGGAATAGGCACGAAGCAATGAACAGGTAGCGGGACTTCATCTGGGAGCTTGCTTGTGGTCATCTCGGAAGCGAAGATCGGATACAATCAATCCCGTAACCCTCACCAGCCCTGCATCGGACTTCCCGACTTTCGATAGTTTTACCCAAGCAACTAACACCTCGCTGGGCAGCAAACGAACGAGAGAGATTGCCTCCGAGTCGGATAAAGAAGCATTCGGAAAAAGTTTCATTGCAAATTGAGCCTTGATCCAAGGGCCGCTCCCGCTGTTCGAGATGAGTTGCTTCAATGAGGCTTCCCGCTCATTTCTCTGCCAGAGAAGCCTGGCTTCGAGCAACGACAGGGATGACGGATCCCGGAGCGTCCTTAGTAAGATGATCAGCTCGGGATGCCCGTTCGCCCATTCGGTCGCAATTTCGACTACGATCAGAAGTTCCGCGGGGTCGAGATTTTCCATACCGAGCGAGCCCGCGAGCAGATACGCGAGCGTTCGGGTTGTAAGTCCGCTAGGCTCGATCGTCCGGACAACATCGGAGTAGTTGGCGATCGTTTCTCCCAGGCGGATGAGGGCGACGTCATTCTCCGACTCCTGATAGGAAAGCAGAAGTTCCCTGAGTTGTCCCCGATGGATGAGTAGCAGCTGTTGGAGATTGACTGATCCACACCCAGCAGCGGCCTCCACCCACGAGGCGTCCAGCAGGGAACTCAGGGTTCCGAGTTCTTTCTGAAAAATGGCGGAGTTTCGGGTAGAGGGAAGGAACAGCCCATTGAAGAACGACCCTAGCTGAAGAGGATTTAGGATCGCTCTGGCGTTGGGCAAACCCTCTGCGAACTGCTTTGGATGGTTCGCGACGTATTCTCCAAGCTGATTGGCCAGAGGATGGAGGGCATCCGTGCTAGTCCATCCTCCTAAAGACGCCAATGGTTTGTGGAGCTCCGCAGCAACCACTTCTGCGGGAGAGTTGCCTTGGCTCAGCAGTTTTCCCGCATTTGAGATGGCGAGAGCGTCCGCCCGCGAGGCGAACAGGTTCAGCAATCGGACAACTGCATTGGCTTGCGCAACTTCGTCTGCCCGGGCGGATGCCACTGGCAAGAGGAGCATTCCCCAGATGATGGCGGGTGGAATTCTGAGCATTGTCTTGATGGATGGTTTGAAAAGACTCTTCGAGGAAGCCGCAACCGGACACCGCGAGTTAAGATCCTCTTACGTTAGCGCTTATGGGATTCTGTCCCCGGCCATTTTCTTTGATTGCAGTCGAGATGAGGCGCGTTTCGTTCACAGGCAGAAGCCGTTGGGATCGCAGGCGGCTCCGGGTCGTTTCAGGCCGGTGCAGGGATTGTAGTCGTTCGCGGGGTGGGTGAGGATGGCGATGGCTTCGTCGAAGAGGAGGGTGAGGCTAGGTTTGAGGGTGAGCCATTCGTGCTAATAGACTTGGACGGTGAATTGCTCGGCGCGGCGGTAGTGACATGCCGGTGGTAGGATACATCTGGCGCATCTCATCGCGCATGCCATCGTAGCCTCAATGCGAGTTCTTCGGTCCGAAGTTTCCGGGCATTTTGGGCGCGTGGACGGATTGGAAAAAGAGCTGGCGCTCGAAAAGCTCAGCTAACAGCAGGACCGGCAGGGCGGCCCACGGCTGGATAAAGCCGATGCAAATCGCGAGCAGGGCGAGGGCGATGCGGCTGCGGAGGATAACGCCGAGCGGGCCGAGTTGGAGGCGGGCGCTGTGGACATCGGGCGACCAAGGGGTGTCTTCGTCGTCGCCGAGTCGGAGCAGGCGGGTTTCAGGGATGAGCTTAAGAAGGATGGCGGCGGCGAACAAAGAACAGGCAGGAATGCCTATATCACCTATCAGATTTCCCAATGCGGCGAAGCTGGCGACGGTGCCGAAAAAGCGGGAGGCACCGAGCGGGAAGCGCCACAGCGAGCGATGGGTGTCGTGATAGATCATGACGCTCGTGAAGACCGCGATCAGCCCGAGGCCGAGCGCGGAAACGGTGGTGATCCGCACCGCGAGTGGCAGCAGGTCCATGACGAAAGTGGGGATCGGCAGTTGGGTGAAATACGGCAGCAGGGCGAAGGCTGCTAGTGCCATCGGGATCGGGGCAAACAGCGAGAATGCGAGGATTTCCCGCGACAACCAGGAGGTGCGCAGGCCGAGGAAAAAGCGCCAGGCCTTGAGCGGTTGCCCGAGGTGGAAGACTGAAGCTCCCATGCCGGCGAAGAAGATCGTCGCGCCAGTTAGAGTAATGGCTAAGTTGCCGCGCGAGGTGATGAGCAGACCGACCCCGGCCTGGGTGAACATCAACATGAGGACCAGCGGCCAATGCGCGTGCTGAGGAATGAGGGATTCCTGATCGGCAGCGGTGGCAGAGCTCGGCACTTCGCGGCCGACATAGCGGGTCATCGGCAAGGTGACGGATGAGTCGCCGATTGATGAGGGCTGGGTATTGAGCGTGGAGTGAAAGAGATTGGTATTCGCGGCTTTCTTCCTGGCCTCTGACGTCTGGTCTCTGACCACTTTGACAATGCGGATCGCTTCAGTCGGACAAGCTTGGACACAGGCAGGCGCTTCCCCTTCGGCGAGGCGCTGGTGGCACATGTCGCACTTTCTAACGATCCCGCGCTTCTTCGAGTATTTCGGAACGTCGTAGGGGCACTTGAGAATGCAGTAGGAGCAGCCGATGCATTGGTCGTCGAGGTGGCGGACGATGCCGGTGTCCTTGTCCTTTTCATAAGCGCCGACCGGGCAACCGTTCATGCAACCGGGATCCTCGCAATGGTGGCAGGCGGTGGTGATCGTTTGCTGCCAGCCGGGACTATCGGTGCCGCCTAACAAAGTGCCGACATCGCGCCATACCTCGTGGTCGTCGAGACCGTTGAGCGAATGGCAGGCGGAAACGCAGGCCTTGCAGCCGGTGCAGCGGTCGAGCGAAACCTCGAAGGCATACTGTTCGCCATCGCCGGGTTTGGTCAGTGGGATCAGGCTGCGGTAGTGATCGGCGAGGTCGGGATTGCGCTGGTGATGGACTTCCGAAAAACGGGCGACCGGAGTCTGGAGTTGCTTTTGCTCCGCCAGCAGTTGGTCGATGAGGTTGCCCTGCTCGACGTCCGGCTTTGAAGCGTGCTTCAGGGCGGGGAGACGTTGGAGGAGGGCGGGCACGCGGGGGAAATTTGAGATTTGAGATTTGAGATTTCAAATCCCTAGGCGGCGACCAGTGCCTTCTCTAACTGGTCGAGCCAATTGGCGAAGGGCACGTCGTAATCGACATCCGACTCGATGATCGGGATGAGCGGCTTGGCTCCCAGCGCGGCGAGGCGGGTGTGGAAATCGTGGCCGCATTTGCAGAAGTCCGGGTAGTTGGAATCGCCGAGCGCGAGGACCGCGAAGTTCACTGATGCGAGCTGCGGGGCGTCCGCCGCATGCAGCGCGGCGTGGAGAGTGGCGGCGTTGTCCGGTGGTTCGCCATCGCCATAGGTGGAGGTGATGATCAGGACGTTTCCCGCAGCTGATAGATCGGCCGGTGAAACCTCCGCCATGTCGCGCAGGGTGAGGGAGTGACCTTTTGCGGCGAGGGACTTGCTGAGTTTCTTGCCCAGCGCCTCGGAGTTTCCGGTTTGGGAACCCCAGAGGATGGTGATCGGCAGACCGGCGGCCACGGTCGGTTCGGATGAGCCTCCTGTCGCGGGATACAAAGCGGAGTTAAGCGCGTCGAGATAGCCCTTGAGCCACATTTTTTGGGCACCTGAAAATGGCGCAGTGTTGGGAATGGTGAGTGACATGGCAGTTGGTGTTAGGCGGCGGCTATTTTCGCGGGGTCGCAAAGTTCCATGAGCTGCTCCGGCGTGTGGCGGTTGGCAAATCGGGCGAAGCTCTCGTCCCCGGTCCGGTCGCGCAGATAGACGACGAGCATCCGCTCGATGAGCGCGGGCATTTCGTCGGCGCGGACGGATTTCCAGATTTCCCGGGCGATGGCCTGGGTGTCATCCACGCCACCGCCGAGCACGATGTTGTAGCCATCCACGGTGGAGCCGTCTTCGACTTTCACGCGGGTGCCCATCATGCCGATGTCGCCGATGTAGTGCTGGGCGCAGGAGTTCTGGCAGCCGGTTAGATGGATGTTGACCGGTTGGTCGAGGATCATCTTGCTGGTGAGGTGGCTGCCGAGGGCGATCGCATGGCCCTTGGTGTCGGCGGCGGCGAACTTGCATCCCCTGCTGCCGGTGCAGGCAATGAGGCCGCCGGTGAGGGTGTTGTTGCGGTGATCTAGACCGGCAGCCTGGATCGCAGTGATGGCGCCTTGGAGCTTGTCCTCGGCGATGCCGGGGATGATGAGGTTCTGCCAGACGGTCAGGCGGATTTCCCCGCGGCCGAATTCGTCGGCGATGTCGGCCAGCGCGAGCATTTGCGCGACGGACATGCGGCCAACGGGTGTTAGCACGCCGAGGTAGTGTTTGCCGTCGGTCTGTGGGTGGATGCCAAGGTGGCCGTGCTTGGATTTCGGGGCGGATGGCTCGCAGGCTTCGAGTGGAAAATGGCGGAGGGCGAATGTCATCTTCTCCGCGGTTTCCTCAAGGATTTTGGGGATTCCCCAATCATCCACCAGATACTTGAGGCGGGCTTTCTTGCGGTTGGTGCGGTCGCCGTTTTCGATGAACACGCGGATCAGGGCAGCGGCGACGGGGATCGTCTCGGCGGGTGTGAGCAACACGCCGCAATCGGTCGCGAACTGTTTGTGGCCCGTGATGCCGCAAAGCTGCATGCGGAAATAGACGCCCGGCTCGATGCCATTTTCGTTAGGACCGACCTTCACGGCGTAAAAGCCGATGTCATTGGTATCGGCACAAACGGAGACTCTGCCGCCCGAGTCGTAGGAGATGTTGAACTTGCGTGGCAGGCCGTAGAGATCGCGGTTTTTGAGGATGTAGTGATGCATCGCCCGGGTGTAGGGCATCACGTCGATGAGTTCGGTGGGGTCGAATCCGGTGGTCGGCGTGGCGGTGATGTTACGGATGTTGTCCGCACCGGAGCCTTGGGAAGTGAGGCCGAGATCGGCGAGTTTCATCAGAATCTCCGGGCAGTTTTCCGGCATGATCTCACGGACCTGGAGGTTGGCGCGGGTCGTTAGATCGGCGTGGCCGGGCCCCCAGTCGGCGGCTATTTCGGCCAAGCCGCGGAACTGATAGGTGCTGAGCGCGCCGCCGGCGATGCGGCAGCGGAGCATGAAGCTTTCCTGGGCCGGGGTGACGAAGAACAGGCCATGGAATTTATAGCGGAAGACGTCGCCGTCGGTCGGAAAGGTGTTGGTTGCCGCATTGGCAAGGATGGTGTCGTAGCAATCGAGACCGTTTTGCTCATGCTTGATTTGCTCCTCGCGGCACAGCTCATCCACCGGCGTACGGTAAACCATCTCGACGGCTTCCGCCGACTCATGGGTGAAACGCCCGGCTGCATCCTGACCGAGAAAGGGCAGCTCGCGTGCTTGAAGAATTCCCGAGACGAATCCCGAGAGATAGGAGGTTTGTTCCTCGCTGAAGCCTGAGTTGTTGAAATCGACCATGACGTGTTGGATTGCCTGTTATGGGGATAGCACCCGGTGTGCCATGCAGGTCCACTTGACGAGATTGTGAAGGAATCGCAGCCACCCGAGTGATGAGCTGGATTCATCCGCGCGGCCACAAGTCATGAGCTGAATGGCATTCAGCTCATGCAAACCCATGTGACAATCCAGCCGAGGACGGCGAATAGGGCGACCAGCTTCCAGAACAGCAATGGATTCCGCCGGGCGAATGGCAGCGGCTCGGCAGTCAAAAACGCGGGATCCGGTTGGCGCAGGTTGTGGAGAAACTCGGACATCACCGCTTGGCGAGACTCGATCGGGATCGACAGCGCTTTGCGCAGCACCGCGTCCATCCACAGCGGAACCATCGGGTTGTGGCCCGCCGCCGGCTGATAGACGAGGGTGAAGAAATCCCGCGGGTTGCGGGCCTTGGCCCAGGCATTTCCATACGGATGATGGCCGCCGGTCAGCAGATGATAGGTGATGGCCGCGATCGAGAACAGATCCGAGCGGGTGGTCGGCGTGATGCCCAACCGGTATTCCGGCGCGGAAAAATCCACAGTGCCGAGGGCGGAGCCACGTTCGAACGGCGTGGAGATTTCCGAAATCCCGCCGACCCGGCACGATCCGTAGTCGATGATTTTCACCTGCCCGTCATTGCCGAGTATGATGTTATCCGGTTTCAAATCCTGGTGCAGGGTGTCGCGCCGATGCAGCGCGCGGACGCCCTCGACGACTTGTCCGATGATCCCGACGACCTGCTCGACCGCCGGGCGCGGGTTGGCTTCACTCCAACGGCCGAGCGTCGGGCCATCGATGGATTCCAGCACGATGTAGGAAAAACGCCGGGCGCGTGGCCGGCGGATGACTTTGGCGAGGTAAGGGCTATCGGTCCGCAGGCCGATCCATTCCTCGAGCGCGAATCGCTCCAGATATGATGGATCGTCCTCGAAACTAACCGATGGAGTCTTGAGGACGTAGCTCCGGTTGTCATCGTCCATGTCCGAAACCAGATAGAGCTGGGAATTCTTGGTGGCGGAAATGACGCGCTCGACGTGGAGTCCGTCGATGGATTGCCCGGGAAGCAGGTCGGGAGGAATCGGCAGCGCGGTTAGCTGGCGGAACACGTCGTTCTTGTCGCTGTCGGGAAGCGACTGGATATCCAGCAGGATGCATGAGCGGTTGTCCGTGCTCCGGTGGGCCGCCTCGCCGAGGGCGTCGGCGCAGCCTTGGCAATCGGCGTTCGCCTTGAGAATCGACTCGATGTCGTGAAGCGAAATCTCGCCGTGAATCCCGTCGGTGGACAAAACGAAACGGTCGCCCACCTCGATGGGAAAAGTGTGATAGTCGATCCGCGGCGATGCGGTTAGGCCGAGCGCGCGTGTCAGGTAGCAGGTGTCCGCCGACACGTGGGACGCATGGTCCCGGGTGATTTGCTCAAGCTCACCGGAGCGATGGCGATAGAGCCGGCTGTCACCGATGTGGAACACATGGGCGGTTTGCGATTTGAGGACGATCGCGGTGAAGGTCGTGACACAGCCTTTTTCTGCGGCGCGGAATCCCTGGCCTTGGGAGAATAGCCAGCGGTTGAGCGCCGTTAGAACCCGTTGACCGGCGGTCTTCACTTCCCACGATTCCGGCGTTTCGTAGTAGTCGGAAATAAAGCCGATCACCGCGGCTTCGGCGGCTTCCTTGCCCGCGCTGGCGGCGGAAACCCCGTCGGCGATGCAGGCGACGATGCCCTTGGTGGGTAGCAGGTCGGCGTCCGGAATGCGGATGCCCAGGCAATCTTCATTGCGCGGCTTGGGGCCGGCCGAGGTGAAGAGTCCGGTCGCCAGCTCGATTCGACCGGTGAGATGCATACCCGCGATGGTGGGGAACGATTGGCCTGCTGGCGAGGCACTTTACGCCACTTCGATCAGTTGTACGGATCCATCTTCCGCCACTTCGGAGATATGTCCTTTCGGCTCGGCGAGGAAGCACGAGGCGAAAAGACCGAGCACCGATGAAGCCGCGATGATCATGAAAAACGTGGGCGTGCTGACGAACGAATAGATCGTTAGAAAGACCACGCCGCCGACGTTGCCGTAGGCACCGGTCATGCCGGCGATCTGGCCGGTCATCCGGCGTTGGATCAGCGGCACCATCGCGAACACCGCCCCGGTTCCCATGTGGACGAACAGCCCGCATGAAATGGTCGTCGCCACCGCGAGGGCCAGCGGCCAGGTGGAGTCGATCCGGGAAATGAGCAGATAGCCGACAGCCAAGCCCGCGAGCACGACCAACATCGTTTTCCGGCGGCCGAATTTATCGGAGATCCAACCGCCACCGGGACGCGCCGCGACAGTGATGGTGGCGAAACCGGCCGAGATGAGACCCGCCTTGATCGGCGACAGCCCGAAGGTATCCGCGAAGAATCCGGGAAGCATCGACACCACCGCGAGCTCGGAGCCGAAGGTGATCAGGTAGTTGATGTTGAGGATCGCGACCTGGCGGAATGGATAGCGCTGGAACTCAGGCACGCCACCGGCTTTGAGCATCCCCTCGTTGACCCGATAGATTTGCCACGCCTGGAGAATGAAGAGAAGGACGAGAATCACGTAAATGACATTCACCACCGGCGTCGTTAGAAGCTTCACTCCGGCGGGCGAGAGTTTCCATGCCAAGGCGGCCAAGGCTCCGAACATCGGAATATTCATCAGCAGCAGGAACACAAAGTCACCGGGCGTCGAAACTTCCAATCCGCCCGACTTCTTCGGCTTGAAATACGTCGATCCTTTCGGCGTGTTGCGGATGACCCGATAGAAGAAGATGCCATAAAGGAATGACACCGCGCCTGCGGAAATGAAGGCATATCTCCAGCCATCCTCACCGCCGAATGCGTATGCAAACACGAACGCGACCGTCGGCAAAACAATCGCTGCGGCTGCCGAGCCGAAGTTGCCCCAGCCGCCGTAGATCCCCTCCGCCAAGCCGACTTGGCGCGCGGGAAACCATTCTCCGACCAAGCGGATTCCGATGACGAAGCCAGCACCCGCGAAGCCCATCAGGAAGCGGGTCAGCGCGAGCATTTCAAACGAGCGGCTTAGCGCGAAGCAGCAGCAAAGCACCCCGGAAATCATCAGCAGCAGGGAATAGGTCACCCGCGGGCCGAACTTGTCCACCAGCATGCCGATGACGATTCTAGCGGGAATGGTCAGGGCGACGTTCAGGATCAGCAGGGCTTTCCACTGCGCGTCATTCATCTGAAAGGTCTTGGTCAACGCTCCCTTGAACGGCGCGTGCGCGAACCACAGAACGAATGTTAGGAAAAACGCGAACCAGGTGGCATGCAGGGTCCGGATGGATGGCGCTTTGAAATCGACCAGATTGAGTTTGCCGCCGCCGCTTGGATAGTGAGACATGGATGATGTGGGGTAAGGGATGATGCGGAATATGTTAGACAGTCGCCTGCGCAGCGTTGCCGACCAGGCAATGCTCGGCGCAGTGATAGAGATCCTCGCGGAAGATCCGGGAGAGCGAGCCGCAGGTGCCTTCCGGAATGGTGCCGGCGTTGCGCAACTCGGAGAGCACCCACGACGCCTTGTCCATGCTCGGGCGGTTCGTCGAATCGCCATGGAAGATATGGAATCCCCGGGCGCTCACGCGATCGACGCCCGTGTCAAACGTCGGCCCGAGGCTGTTTGCCAGCACTTCGGGCGAGGCTCCGGTGTAAGCTTTCATGGCGAGGATGGCGATCAGATCCTCGCGGAATTCTGGCGTTTGGCAGAGCTGGCAGGACTCGATCAAGGCCGCCACCAAGGCGATGGATTCATCCCTTTGCTCGCGCAGGAAATTTCCCGAAACGAGCAGGATTTTTTCGGGATGCCCGCGTGCGATCTCCGCCGAGGTCACCGGACACCAACCGGTGCCGGCGATGATCGACTCGGAATTCCACGGCTCGCCCACGCAATAGCCGTCGATGTGACCCGCCTTCAGCGAGCGTGGCATCAGCGACGGAGGCAGGAAAATGATCTCCACATGCTCCGGTGCCACCACGCCGTGGCGGCTCAGCCAGTTTTTCAACAACGTGAAATGCGACGAATAACGGTGCGTGACCGCCAGCGTGAACGGCCGCTCTTTTTTCCATCCGTAAGTTAGATAGTCCCGCAGTCCCTCGCCGCGGCCGATCTTGTCCGGGCCGATTTCCTTGGAAATTGTCACCGCGTTGCCATGCAGGTTCAGCACCATCGGCACCGCCACCTCACAGCGCATCTCGTTGATGCCAAGGCCTAGGGCGATGGCGATTCCGGCGATCGACTGGGCGGCGTCGAGATGGCCATAAATGATCTTGTCCCGCACGCTGGCCCATCCGAGTTCCCGCGAGAGTTCGACATCGAGACCCCAGCGTTCGAAGACTCCAGTCTCCCGGGCCGCCGCGATCGGCGCACAATCACTCAGCGGGACGAACCCCAATCGAAGCTTGTTTCTGGCAGGGAATTTGCGGACCGGAGCGACCATTGACAGCCTCTAAAGCGGGACGAATGCCAAACTTGGAAAAATTCCAGGAACCGAAGCAATTTCCACGATGGTCAGGAATGAGCCAATTTCATCCGGGGCGCTGCGGAGGTTGCAACCAACGCCCCGTTCCCGCGCTTTCGCAACTGAAGATTCACCCGGACTCAGACCCGTCGATTCGCATTCCACCCTCAATGCCTCGATTTTCATGTGGCTGTTCAGTCGTCCGGTTTGAACTTCTCTCCCAGCTCTGGCGGGGAAACGCGGAGTCCGCCGGCGGCTTTTGAGGTTGTGATGAGTTCCTGAGCCAGCGAACTAACGGCTCGAATCGCCGGGATTCCTCTTCGCCGATTCACTTGCCGGGTTCGTCCGTTCGCCAACGGTTTTTGCGGGGTGAAGACGCACTCGGATGACATTCTAGCCGGATGTCCTGGCGTGGGTGCAGGAGACACAGCCGAGATCATCGAGAAACTGAACGAACTCCTCGGCGCGGAGACCACGGATCAGGACCAACTGGTTTATGTGAACCATGTGAGGCTGTGGGAAACCCTGCGCGGGCAGCTTGCCTCTTGAAAGCCGCTAGATCCTCACCGCCTTGAGTGCGATGAACAGCGGGAATTCTTCCGCAGCGGCGTGCTCGGCCTTGCTGAAGGGGCCGGAGGCCTGCGAGCGGCGGTGGCTGTAGAGTTCCTCACAAGCGGTGACGGCGAGGCCGCCCTGACCCATGGCGGTTAGAAGGTCGGCCAGCGGGCGGTGATGGAAATGGGTTTGCTCGCCGGTCCCCTTCCCCGGGTGGGTGGTGATCGGGATTTCCAGCGGCGTGGAGTAACTGTCGAGGCGGCGGTATTGAATTTTCTGATCAGGATCCCAGCCCCAATGGGTTTTGCGAGGGATGCGGAAACACGGGTGCATGAAGACCATCACCGCGCGGCCACCCGGCTTGAGGGCGCGGGCGAGGTTGGAAAACAGCGCGACGATGTCCGGCACGTCGTGGACGGCCATGATGCAGGTGGCCGCGTCGTTAGAGGCATCGGCCCACGGACCGGGCTGGCAGGCGTCGGCGATGACCAAGGAAACCCGCGGGTCGGCACCGTGGCGGGATTTCGCGGACTCGATCAGGCGCGGGCTGGCATCGACGCCGGTGAACTTGCCGATCTTTGCCTCCAGCAGCGGCCGGATCAACACACCTTGGCCGCAACAGACGTCGATGATCGATTCTCCCGGTTGCGGATCGAGCATCCGCAAGGCGGCGGGAAGGATGACGTTCTGATGATAATCCGAGCCGGATTCGCCGACGAGTTTGTCATACCAAGCGGCCACGGGATCCCAGCCGCGGTCTTTCGGAGGCGGCTTGTTTCCGGGCGGTGGTCCGGGGTTGCGTCCCTTTTGCGGTTGGAACGGTCGGCGTGGCGGCGGCGGCATGGGTGGAGGATAGGCGGAGAACAATCCGGCCAGCAAGTCATGACATTTTGGTAAGGGGGGTGGGCATTTTTGTCCGCCGCATTCATTCATCGGGACGCGAATGAATGAATGCCAGGGACAAAAATGTCCCTGCCCCTATTGGGAAAATCTTCTTCATTGTGGGAATCCTTGCTGCGATTAGCCTGCCCGCCGATGTCCCGACGCGTTGTCATTCCCGAGCTGCTCGATCACTTGCCCGCGGATGATTCCGAGGCGCGACGGAGCCGGGGGGATCTGCGACGGATCAACGTCCTGATGGGAAATGAACGCTGGGTCTGCCGGACTGTTAGCCGGTTTCCTGACGAGGCAAATCGTGGCATCGTTGAGATTGGCGCGGGCGACGGGAATCTTTGCAACAAGCTGGCGGAGCGCTTTCCGCAGGCCGCAGTGGCGGCTTACGACCTCGCACCGGTGCCCGTGGGGTTGGCCGCGCGGGTCGCGTGGCATCGGGGCGATATTTTCGCGATGCCCGCACCGGCGAGCGGCGGGGTGCTGGTGGCGAATTTGTTCCTGCACCATTTTGAAAGCGCGGCGCTAACAGCACTGGGACAGTGGTTTGGGAATTTCGAGGTGCTGGTCTTCAACGAGCCAGACCGCGCGGCGCTGCCACACATGCTGGGCGGCTTGATGCATCCGTGGATCAACCGGGTGACGCGGCATGACATGCATGTGAGCATCCGCGCGGGTTTCGCGGCGGGCGAAATCACGCGTTTTCTAGGGCTTGCCCCCGGCCGCTGGCAGGCCCGTGAAAGTTCCACATGGCGCGGGGCCAGACGCGTGGTAGTCTCGAGGACTTGAGGCGGGAAATCACCATTGCAGGCGGCGGGTTGACGGGATTGTCACTGGCCGCGGGCTTGCGCCTGCACGAGGTGCCGGTGACGGTGCTCGAAGCGGGAAACTATCCGCGCCACCGGGTTTGCGGGGAGTTCATTTCCGGCGTGACGGCAGAGACCCTAACCGCGTTGGGGATCGCCGGAGCTTTCAATGACGCGCTCCGGCACTGGTCGCTTGGCTGGTATGAAGCCGGGCGGCTGATCCACCCGGATCGGTTGGAGAATCCCGCGCTCGCCATTTCCCGCTATCTCTTGGACGGAAGGCTGCGGCAGCTCGCCATGGCCGCGGGCGCGGATGTTAGGACTGGCATACGGGCTCGGCCTGAACCGCAGGACGGCTTGGTCTGGACGGCGGGAAGGCGCCCGCGCAATGGCCCATGGATCGGCCTCAAGGCGCATGTGAGAAACGTGCCGATGGCGGCAGACTTGGAAATGCACGCGGGGAAAAACGGCTACGCAGGCCTCGCGGGCGTGGAGGATGGCTGGACCAATGTGTGCGGCTTGTTCCAGATCGACCGGTCGATCCAAGCCAGCGGCGCGGACTTGTTAGCCGCTTACCTTGAGGCGGGAGGAAATCCGCAGCTCGCCGCCGCGCTGCGTGACAGCGAGTGGCGGGCGGGATCGTTTTCCGCCATGGCGGGATTCGAACTCGGACGCCAGGAGCCGATCCCCGGATTGCTCACGCTGGGCGACGCGGAGAGCATGATCCCGCCGTTCACGGGCAACGGGATGTCGATGGCATTCCAAGCGGCGGAGTGTGCCATCGGCCCGCTGGCCGCATGGTCGCGGGGCGACCAATCGTGGCAAGATGCGGCGAACATTGTGCGAGCTGCAGTGGCCCGCAAATTCAAGCGCCGGCTGGCGGTGGCGGGGATGCTGCATCCGCTGTTGTTGGAAGCGGGCGGGAGATCGCTGTTGCAAAGCCTGTCCCGCGCGCGTCTGCTGCCGTTCCAACCGATGCTCGCCCTGATCCGCTAGATTTTATGTATCTCCGCTCCCTCGCCACGGCCGTGCCACCCCGATCCTTCACCCAGGAAGATTGTTGGAACGCGATGCAACAAGGGGATTTCCTGGCCACCCTCAAACCGCGATCGGTGGCGCTGATGGAGAAAATCTTCGCCAACGGGACCTCCGGAATCCACCGGCGCAATCTGGCGCTGGATTCGATCATCGCGCCCTTCGGCCAACGTGCGGAAGCTCTAAACAACAACTTCGAGCGCGAGGCACCGCCGCTCGCGGCCGAGGCATTGTTAGGCGCGCTGCGGAAAGCCGGTCGCGTGGCCGCAGAGGTGGACGCGTTGTTCGTATGCACCTGCACCGGCTATCTTTGCCCCGGCGTGTCGAGCCATCTGGCGGAACAGACAGGGTTGCGCCACGACGTGTATCTCTCGGATCTCGTCGGCCAAGGCTGCGGCGCGGCGATCCCGATGCTGCGTGCGGCGCACGGATTTCTAGCGGCGAATCCGCAGGCGGTGGTCGCCACGGTGGCGGTGGAAATCTGTTCGGCGGCGTTCTTTGCCGACGACGATCCCGGCGTATTGATCAGCCTCTGCCTGTTCGGCGACGGCGCGGCGGCGGCGATCTGGACGGGCGACGGTGCCGCCGGCGGGTGGCAAGCTGGGCATTTCACCACGACCCATCGCCCGGCGGAGCGGGAAAAGGTTAGATTTGTGAACTCGGAGGGCAGACTGAAGAACCAACTGCACCGCGCGGTGCCGGGACTGGCTGCGGAGGCGGTGGCGGAGTTGTTCGCGCTGCGCACCGCCGAGCCGGATCAAGTGCTAGCCCACTCCGGCGGCCGCGACGTGGTGGACGCGTTGGAAAGCGTGCTGCCGTTCGATTTGACGGAAACCCGCGGGGTGCTGCGGGATCACGGGAACATGAGCAGTCCGTCGGTGTTGTTCGCGCTGGAGCGCAGGCTAACAGAGGATCGGCCGGGCGACCGGCGGCTGTGGTTGACCGCATTCGGGGCGGGATTCGCAGCGCATGCGTGCGAGCTGTGGCGGTAACAGATAACAGGAGGCGAGACGCTCCAGCCACTTTCAGATAGATCACTTCTTGCGGATCTGCCAGATTTCGACGAGCTGGTTGCTCTCCGGGATGCGGCTGCCGAAACGGTCGGTCTGGCCGAGGTAAACGGCTTGGGTGAATTGGCCGGGACGCTTGACGGAAGAAATCAACTGGGCGGCGGCAGTGGCTCGATCAGACGAGAGGGTGCGGTTGCCATCGACATTGCCGGTCTCCGACGCATAGCCGATCGCCAGGATGAGATCGCCGTCCGGGATTTCCGCGACCAGACTGCGGATTGCCTCTTCATCGGCGGGCACTAGGGCGCTGGAGCCGGTGGCGAACTTGAGGGTCTTCTTGACATCCGCGCCCAGCTTCACGGCGAGGCTGCTGTAGGCGGAGGAGATTTCCGAGTCGGGCTTATTCTCCAACAGACGGAGGCTGCGGAACAATTCGACGGCGGCCGGCAGCAGCTCGTTTTCCGAACTGGCGAAGAGTTTCGCCTTCGTGAGATCACCTTCGAGCTCCTTCACGCGCGCTTCGAAGAATTCCTTAGCGCGACGAGTTTCTTCGAAACGGCGTTTGAGATCGGCGAAATCTTCCTCCGAAACGCCCGCACTCTTCTGGCGGGCGGCGGCGAGATCCTCGGCCAGGGCGTCGCGCTGGGCCTTGAGATTCGCCAGATCGCCGCGCAGACGGTCGGCATCGGAGCCACCGATTAAGGCGCGGTTGAGGTCGCTCTGAAGGCGGCTGTTTTCGGCGAAAAGACTCTGCCGGAGTTTTTCGGAACGGAGGATTTCCGAATTGCTGGCGGTGAGCAGCTTGTCCTTTTCCTCGATCATCTGCTGGAAGCGGGCCGCCAGCCCGACGAGTGAATCGGCATCCTTTTTCAAGCGAGCGGCGATGTCTTCGATCGGCTCGGAGGCCCCTTCGATCGGGCTCAGGCCCATGGCGATCCGTTGCCGGTTGAGCTCGGCGCGGCGGGCATCGACGTCGGATTGGAGGGACGCGAGACGGCCATCGTCGGGGGCGGAACTGAAGGTTCCGCTCTTGAGGACCATCACGATCAGTACGCCTAGCAGCGCGATGATGACAAACGCCAGCGCGACGGCTGGCGGAAGATTGGGTTTCGAAATCGTCCCGACGCCAAGAGCGTCCTCGTACCCGGTCCCGGCTTCCTGCTGATCCTCCTCTGGCGATTTTGCATCCGACATGCCGGGAGGTTGCCCACCCCGCGCTGCCGCTGTCAACCCGCCGGTTTTGTCAACGCTCGGAGAGCAGGCGCAGGAAATCCACGGGCTGGTCGAAAAGGTAATCCGGCTCCGAGGCGGCCAGCGATTCGCGGGAATTGAAGCCCCAAGTGACTGCGGCGATGGGGATGCCAGCCTTTTGCGAAGCTTTCACGTCGCGCAATTCATCGCCGATGTAGAGCAACTCGCCGGGCCGCAGGGAGAAGGTCTTGAGGATGGCCTTGAGATGCTTGGCCTTGCCGGTGAGCTTGGAGGTGGAGGAAATGAAATCGAACTGCTCGCGCAGGCCGTGGGTGCGCAGGAACAGATCGACGTTGGCGGTGGCGTTGGAAGTTAGGATTCCGAAGCTGCGGACGTGGCGGCGGAGTTCGATCAAGACCTCGCTCATCCCGGCGATCATTTGAAGCTGCGTGATGTTGCCGCGCATCATGCCGGTGCCGCGGGCGATGAGAGCGGGGACGCGGCGCTTCGGGATAGCGAGATGATCGAGCAATGCACTGAGCGACAGGTGGCGGAGATGATCGAGTTCATGCTCGGCGACTTCGCGGATGCCGTAGTCGGGAGCGAGCCGGTTGAAGATCAGGCGTGTCTCGCCCAAGGTGTCGGCGATGGTGCCGTCAAAGTCAAAAACCAGGGTTTTGTAAATCATCGGGGAAGCCCTTTGAAACCATACGGATCGGTCTTAGACCAGCGGCAAATTCGGATGGATGTCACCGTCCAAGGGCGAGCTTTCGCCAGCGAGGTGGCGGAGCAAGGCCGCGAACGCGATCATCGCGGCATTGTCTGTGCAGAACGCCGGCGAGGCCACGGAGATCTCCAGACCTTCGCGCTCGCCGGCCTCGTAGAACGCCTTGCGCAGGGCTTGGTTGAGGCTGACTCCGCCTGATAGGGCGATTCTCCGGCGACCAGTTTGTTGCGCGGCGCGCAAAGATTTCCGGACCAGGATTTCGATGACCGCCTGTTGGAACGAGGCGGCGAGGTCGGCGACCGGGAGCACGCCGGTTTGCTTTTGGAGCGTGTAGAGCACTGCGGTCTTCAAGCCCGAGAACGAGAAATCCAGATGCGGCTCGTGGACCATCGAACGCGGGAAATCATAAGCCTTCGGATCGCCGTCACGCGCGGCTTTTTCAATCTCGGGTCCGCCCGGATAGGCCAATCCTAACATTTTCCCGACCTTGTCATAGGCTTCCCCGGCGGCGTCGTCGCGGGTGCCGCCAAGCTTCCGATAGCGTCCGGGCGCTTCGACATCGAGCAACAACGTGTGACCGCCGGAAACGATCAGCGCGACATGCGGCGGGACCGAGGTTTGATCGAGAAACGGCGAGAGCAAATGTCCCTCGAGGTGGTTGATTCCGAGAAACGGCCGCCTTGCCGCGCAGGCCATGCCCTTGGCCGCTGTGCTGCCGATCAACAGCGAAGACGCCAGCCCCGGGCCGACGGTGGCGGCGAAGGCATCGACATCCCCCATGCTAACACCGGCATCATCGAGCGCCTTTTCCACCAAGCCGCGCAGATGCAGCGAGTGGTTGCGGGACGCCAGCTCGGGGACCACACCGCCGTGCTCGCGGTGAAGCGCGATCTGTGAGGAAATCTCGGAGGCCAGCACCACGGTCCGCTGGCCGGCCGAGCCACGGACGATCGCGACTGCGGTTTCATCGCAGGAAGATTCGATCGCTAGGAGGAGTGCCACGCGCGGGTTTTTAGCGGAAGCCGTCGCGAAAGCCCGAGAAAAAAGCATCCCGGGGTGATGTTTTCCCGCTTCGGCCGCAGCATCTTCCCAAGGTTTTGCTGTGCCAGTTTTGTTTCAGCGATTGCCGATGAGTGACTTGCCGTTGACGGTGAGGCTGTATTTCTGGAGACGGCTGTTGGGCTTGGTCCAGGGTTTAAATCCCTGCGGGTCCACCTTATGAAGGAAGGCGTTGCAAATCAGTTCACTTCGTGAAGACGATCTGACCGCCATCCACGTCCGCCTGGATCACGTCGCCATCGACGAACTTGCCTTCCAACACGTCGAGGCTGAGCGGATCTAGCAGGAGGTGCTGGATGACCCGCTTCAAGGGGCGAGCACCGTAGATCGGATCGTAGCCCTGGCTACCAATGTGCTCCTTGGCGGCTTCCGAAAGGGCGAGTCCGAGGCCTTGTTTGGCGAGGCGCCGGCGGACACGGGCGAGCTGGAGATCGACGATGGTGGTGATTTCATCGCGGCGGAGGCGGTCGAAGATGATGATCTCATCGATGCGGTTGAGGAACTCGGGGCGAAAATGACCGCGCAGAGCTTCGGTGACTTTGGCTTCGCGTTGCTCGGCGTTACCCTCGTGGAGGATGAACTGCGAGCCGATGTTGGAAGTCATGATGAGCACGGTGTTGCGGAAATCCACGGTGCGGCCCTGGCCGTCGGTGATGCGGCCGTCGTCAAGAACCTGGAGCAGGACATTGAAGACATCCGGGTGGGCTTTTTCAATTTCGTCGAAGAGCACGACGGAGTAAGGTTTGCGTCTAACCTGTTCGCTGAGCTGGCCGCCTTCCTCGTAACCGACGTAGCCGGGAGGCGCGCCGATCAGGCGGGCGACGCTGTGTTTTTCCATGTATTCCGACATGTCGATGCGGATCATGGCACCCTCGTCGTCGAAGAGGAACTCGGCGAGGGCTTTGGAGAGCTCGGTCTTGCCGACGCCGGTGGGGCCGAGGAAAATGAACGAACCGATCGGGCGGTTCTCGTCTTGGAAGCCGGCGCGGGCGCGGCGGACCGCGTTGGAAACGGCCTTGATGGCTTTTTTCTGGCCGACGACGCGCTCGCCTAACCGCGCTTCCATGCTGACGAGCTTCTGTTTCTCGCCCTCCTGCAAGCGGCTCACGGGGATGCCGGTCCACGAAGAAACAATACGGGCGATGTCCTCCTCGGTGACTTCTTCCTTGAGCAACGCGCCCTGGCCTTGGAGAGCGGTGAGGTGGTCCTTGGCGGTGTCGAGTTCGCGGTGGGCTTCCGGCAGATCGCCATAGGTGATCTGCGATGCGCGTGTTAGATCGCCGATGCGTTGGGCACGTTCGGCGTCGCCCTTGAGGGTCTCGATTTTTTCCTGGGCAGCTCTAACCAAGTCGATGATCCCCTTTTCATTGCGCCACCGGGCCATCAGGCCGGAGGATTTTTCGCGGAGGTTCGCTTGCTCCTCCCTGACTTTTTCCAGGCGGACGACGGAGGCCTTGTCGGTTTCCTTTTCGAGGGCTTTTTTCTCCATTTCCAACTGGAGGATCTGCCGCTCCAGCACGTCGATCTCGGTGGGCATCGAGTCGAGTTCGATCTTCAGCCGGGCGGCGGCTTCATCCATCAGATCGACGGCCTTGTCCGGCAGGAAGCGGCCGGAAATATAGCGGTCGGATAGAGTGGCGGCGGCGACCAGTGCGCTGTCCTGGATGCGCACGCCGTGGTGGACTTCATAGCGCTCCTTGAGGCCGCGGAGAATGGCGATGGAATCCTCCACCGATGGCTCGCCGACCATCACCGGCTGGAACCGGCGCTCGAGCGCCGCGTCCTTTTCGATGTGCTTGCGGTATTCGTCGAGGGTGGTCGCGCCGATGGTACGCAGTTCGCCGCGGGCGAGCTGGGGCTTGAGGAGGTTCGACGCATCGACCGCGCCCTCGCTGGCTCCCGCGCCGACGATGGTGTGAAGCTCGTCGATGAAGAGGATGATCTGGCCCTCGGAATCGGTGACTTCCTTGAGGAACGCTTTGAGCCGTTCCTCGAATTCGCCGCGGTACTTCGCACCGGCTAACATCCCGCCGAGGTCCATGGCGATGATGCGTTTGTTTTTCATCGAGTCGGGCACGTCGCCCGAAACGATGCGGCGGGCGAGACCCTCGACGATGGCGGTCTTACCGACGCCGGGCTCGCCGATGAGCACCGGGTTGTTCTTGGTGCGGCGCGACAAGACCTGGAGGATGCGGCGGATCTCGTGGTCGCGGCCGATGACGGGGTCGATCTTGCCCTCTCGGGCGCGGGCGGTTAGATCGGTGCCGTATTTTTCGAGTGTCTGGTATTTACCCTCGGGCGAGTCGTCAGTGACTTTCTGCGAGCCGCGGACGCCGGTGATGGCATCCCGGGCTTTCTTATCATCGAGCCCGGCTTCCTTGAGGAGCTTGCCGGCGGGCGAGTCGCCTTTCAACGAGCCTAGCAGGAAATGTTCGACGCTGAGGTAGTCGTCGCCGAGCGATTCACGGGCCTTGTCGGCGGAGTCCAAAGTGGCGCGAAGTCCGACGCTGATTTGGGGCTGGGTGGATGCGCCTTGGACGCTGGGTTCGCGGGCGAGCGCGGCGGCGACGGAGAGTCTCAGCCGTCCGATATCGACGCCGGCTTTCTGCAAGATCGGGCTGGCGATGCCGCCTTCCTGTTGGAGCAGGGCGAGCAGGACATGCAGGCTTTTCACTTCCGCGTGGGCGGATTTGGAGGCGATGCTTTGCGCGGATTGGAGCGCTTCCTGGAGCTTCTGAGTGATTTTTTCGAGTCCCATGGTGGTGGTTTTGCAGCCAATCTAGCCGTTTGGCAGGTGCCTTGCAACGCATCGCTTGCTGATTCTTGTGCGGCGGCTCAAGAATGGCCCAAGCGTCGATGTTCGCATCGCACGTGGACCTGCGGCATCCGGAGCATTTCCCGGAGGCGGGAGTTCAGTCGGAGGCTAACACCTCCGCGCGGGTGCTGGCGTGCATCGAGGATTCAAGCACCCGCCGGGCGGGTCGTTAGTTATGGCTCGGCCACGGCGTCGTCACCGTAGAAGCTCTTGATGTAGCCATACTCGACCATCGTGTCCTGCCACGGAGCGAGGACATTGGGGTCTTGGAAAATGCGGCCGGCGATAGCCAACCACTCTTCCGCCTTGACCAAGTCCTTCTTGTCATAGGCGAGAGCCGCCTGCGCGAAATAGTAATAAGGGGAATCGTCGAGGAAATCGTATTTTTCGGCGAGGGTCGTCGCTCCGGCATCCATTCCGAGCTTCTTCATGCAGAGAAACATCTTGAACTCCACTAGGCGGCCGAGCGCGACGTTTTGCGGCGGCACGATCTTGATGATCGTTTCGTATAGATCGAGAGCCTTCTTCCATTCCTTCGTGACGAAATATATCTCGGCGATGTTGAAGTCGATGCTGGCATTGTCCTTGGTGAAGGCGCGGGCTTTTTGAAACTCGGCGAGGGCCTTGTCGAAGGCGCGCATTTCCACGAAGCAACTGCCGCGCAGGTTGTAGATCTCGGGGCTGTCCACGAAAATCTTCGCCGTTTTATCCAGTTCATCGAGGGTTTCGAAGATCCGCTTCTGTTGGAAAAGCCGGTTCGCCTCGCCCAGGTGTTTCACGAAATCCTTGCGATTTTCTTCCGGGAGATTGAGGAACGCCTGCTGGTTCGGCGATAGAGTCTTCGCGTCAACGACCGGCATCTTTTCAACCGGCTTGGGCTCGTCTTGAGCCGCGAGCGGGGTGACCAAAACGAACAGGGAGAGGAGGTAGTTGGCTTTCATGGGCGTCTGTTGCGGCGGAAATTAGACAACGGATCCGCAAACGGCAAGCCGTCGTTCAATCGGATTTCCGCCCGCCGCTCCAAGGGTTCCCCCGAATCTCGATTTTTCCTTTTGCCCGGGGCCGTTTGCGGGTGTTTTCTGAGCGCGCTTATGAAAATCGGCCTCGCCCAAATCAACTCCGTCATCGGGGATTTTCCCGGAAACGTGAAGCGCATCCTCGCGGCCTATCGGGAATGCCTCGAAGCGGGCGCGGATCTAGTGGTGACACCCGAGTTGTCGCTGGTCGGCTACCCGCCGCGGGATCTGGTTTTTAAATCCCAGTTTGTCCCCAAATGCCTGCAAGCGCTGGATTACCTGGCCGGGGAAATCCGCGAGGTGCCGCTGCTCGTCGGCTACGTGGACCACCACCATCCGGCGCGTCCCGGCAAGCCGTTCCGCAACGCGGTGGCCTGGCTGGAGCAGGGAAAAATCCAGCACCGCATCTGGAAAACGCTGCTGCCGACCTACGACGTTTTCGACGAACGACGCTACTTCGAGCCGAGCGAATCCTGCGAGCCTATCACCTGGCACGGCCACCGCATCGGCGTGACGATCTGTGAGGACATCTGGACCGAGAATTACCTCCAGCGGCCGTTCTACGATCGCGATCCGGTGGAGGAACTTGCGGCGAAAGGCATCGACCTGTTGCTCAATCTCAGCGCCTCGCCCTTCCACCTCGGCAAGCCGCTGCTGCGCCGCTCGATGATCGGCGGGATCGCCCGCAAGGCGAAGGTGCCGGTCGTTTATTGCAATGCGGTCGGCGCGAACGACCAGCTCGTTTTCGACGGCCACTCGCTCGTCACCGACGCCCGTGGCCGCATCGCCAGCCAGTTCCCCGGCTTCGCCGAAACCTGCCGCGTGGTCGATCCGTTCCACTTGGCGGAAACCGATGATCCGTTAGACTCCAGCGACGCCAAAGAACTCTACCAAGCTCTCGTCCTCGGCGTCCGCGACTACGTCACGAAATGCGGCTTTTCCAGCGTCTGCCTGGGACTGAGCGGCGGGATCGACTCCGCGCTCACCGCCACCATCGCCGCCGACGCGCTCGGCCCGGAGAACGTGCGCGGCCTAACGATGCCCAGCCCTTATTCGTCGCGCGGCAGCGTGGAGGATTCGTTCGCGCTCGCGAAAAACCTCGGCATCCGCTGCGACGAGATACCGATCGAAAATGCCTTCGCGGCCGTCAAGGCGACGATGCAGCCGATTTTCGAGGGCAAACCGGAAGACGTCACCGAGGAAAACATGCAAGCCCGCATCCGCGGACTCATGCTGATGGCCCTTTCCAACAAAGAAAACCACCTACTTCTAACGACCGGTAACAAGAGCGAGCTCGCCGTCGGCTACTGCACGATCTACGGCGACATGTGCGGCGGTCTGGCGGTGATTTCCGATCTGCCGAAATGCCGTGTTTACGAAGTCGCGCGCTGGCTCAACCGCGAGCGGGAAATCATTCCCTGGAACACCATCGACAAGCCGCCGAGCGCCGAACTCCGCCCCGACCAGAAAGACCAGGACACGCTGCCGCCCTACGAAATCCTCGATGCCATCCTCGAACTCTACGTCGAGCACCAGCTTTCCGCCGATGAAATCATTTCCCGCGGCTTCGAGGAATCCACCGTGCGCTGGGTGCAGCGCCGCGTCGATCTCAACGAATGGAAACGCCACCAAGCAGCCCCCGGCCTGCGAGTGACTTCGAAGGCTTTCGGCATCGGCCGCCGGATGCCCATCGTCCAGCGGTTCGTCGGCTGAAACCCGCTCCCACTTCTCTCACTAACATGACTCTCCCCGAAGCCCGTAAGATCCTTGGACTTGGTCCTGCGGAAGATCCAAGTCTCCATCTCACCGAGTTCAAGGACGCTCGCGAGCGTATCGCCGCGATGGTCCGCTCGGCCCCTAACGAAACGCTGGCGGAGCGCTATCAGAAAGGCCTCGTCGAATTCGACCAAGCACTGGCCGCCGTCCACCAGCACCTTGAAGCCCGCGATGGTGCCGCCGCGACTCTGCCTCCCACGGTCGGCGAGCTCACACCATCGATCCCGCCCCCGGCCAAGACCATCGCTCTTGGAATCGCACCCGCCGAAACCGCCCCCCCGCCGAAGCCACGCAGCCTTGCCCTGTCCTATGTCGTTTGGTTTCTCGTGTTCTTCATCGGCGCGACCGCAGGTGCCTGGCTGTATGTCAAAAATGAAGATGCCAACGAAAGCCAGCGCCAGCTCCGGATTGCCGCCTTGGAACGCCAAGGTGCCGTCCTCGTCGAAAACCGCCGGTGGCAGGAAGCCGCCAACTCCTTTGCCGAAATCGAGCTTCTTTCGCCCGGCTCCGATCTCGCCGTGCGCGGTCGCCGCAGCATCGAGGCGGGCATCAGCGAGGAGCAAACCCAGTTCATCGGCTACTGGACCGGCCAGGCCACCGCCGATCTCGAGGCCGGTCGTCTCGACGAAGCGGACGCCGCCGCACGCCAGGTCCTCGCCAGGTATCCTAACGAAAAGGACCCCGCCGAGATCCTCGAAAAGGTCGCTGCCGCCCGCGTCGGCCAGGCCCTCACCCGGAAAGTCGCCGCCGCCCGCGAGGCGTTCGACCAGCGGAAATGGAACCTCGCCATTTCCACCGCCCGGGAAATCCTCACCACCGCGCCCGCCGACCCGGACGCGCAAGCTATCCTCGCCGATGTGATCGCCGTGCTGAAAAAATCCTCCGCCGACCACGCGAAAGCCGCCGAGCTGCTGAACCAGGCCATCGCCCGCGACCAAGGGCAGTTCGACCAACAAGCGCTCGATTGGCTCCGCGAGGCCAGCTCGCTCGCCCCCGAAAACGCGGAAATCGCCGCCCGCTTGGAGAAACTCTCCAGCTACACCCGCACCCTCCATGTCCCCGGGGATTTCGCCACGCCTCAGGAAGCCCTCGACAACGCCCGCGCCCGCGACCGCATCGTGCTTGGCGCGGCCACTTGGAAAGGCCCGCTCGTCATCGATATCGCCGTCGAGCTGCAAGGTGCCGGTTGCGCCACCACCAACATCGAATGCACGCCGGAAGAGGCCAGCGCCATCACCATCGGACCCGATGCCAAGGGCGTGCGGGTCAGCGGCATCAGCTTCCGCCACGAGTCCTTCGCCGCCGGCAGCGACCGCTTTGCCGTCGCCCTCGTCCGCGGCGGCAGCGCGACCTTCGTCGATTGCCGCTTCACCGAAGCCAGCGGCCACGGTCTCGCCGTCATCGAGGGCGGGCAAGCCATCGTCAGCCGCAGCCGCTTCGCCGACAACGGCTGGGACGGTGCCGCCGCCATCGGCAAAGGCAGCACCCTCGAAGCCCGCGAGTGCGAGTCGCTCGACAACTTCGAGCACGGCATCGAGTCGTGGGACGGAGCCGCCGTGATCCTCATCAACAACCGTTGCGAGGGCAACAGCCGCAACGGCATCCACGCCGACAACGGCCTCGCCTCCGCCACCGTCGAGGGCAACCAGCTCATCGCCAACCGCGAGTTTGGCCTCGTCCTCGACAGTGCCAGCTCCGGCAAAATCACCGGCAACATCGCCCGTGCCAACCTCCTCGGCGGACTCGTCATCCGCGCCGCCGCCGCGAAGCTGCCCGTCACCCTCAACCAAGCCACCCTCAACCAAGGCCCCGGCCTAATCCTGGAAAAAGGACTCACGCCCGCCTCCTACGCCAACAATTCCGTCTCCCAAAACAGTGGCCAACAAATCCTCCCCGACACCGATCTATCCGGCGAGGCCAAGCCCCCGCAAAGCGAGGCAATTCCCCGCGCCACCGTCATCACCGAGCCCGAGCCGGTGCAGCCCCGGTGAGGAGTAACGGACTAGCCTCCGCCGTAGCTGGTGCGTCCAGCCAATCGTGTTGCCACAATGCCAGCACGCGGTCTAAATCCGGCAGCCATCACGGCCCTGCGGGCGTATCGCGCATCCACTGGATCGCCATGTCGAACTCGGAGAGGAAGCGGCCCCCGGCACGGTCCATGTCATGGGGTGCTCCGGGGATTTCCACCAGCTTGTGCGGAGACCCGTTAGACAACGACCCGAGCCACTGGCTATCGTCCAGCGGATCGAGCTCGCCGGCGAACTGCACGACGCGGATGCCATGGATCGCGGGCGCGAGTTCCGCCAGCGAATACGTGCCGGGGCCTTCCGGTGCCGCGCCGAGCAGATCTCCCTTTGAAATCCCGTAGCGGCTGCGGTCGCCCGGAGCAGCAGCGAGGATGCCGACGAGGTGCTTCTCGCGGTCCGGACTGGCCGCTGCGGCCACCGCCCATTCGGCACCGGTGGACCAGCCGGTGAACCACACCGGGCAATCCGCCGCGAGTCCGGCCCGCGTCCTAACAGCAACGACAGCGGCATTGAACGCCTCGACGAGTTTGGCGTGGTCGAAACTGCGGGTGTCGGCGAATTTCCGGCAATCCCAGCCGCCGACCGCAAACCCGGCGGCGGCGGCGTGGAGCGCGACCGGCTCTTCCCATTGCCCCGACCAGCCGCCATCGCCGGTGGCGACGATGAGGATGCCTTTCGGGTATTTCGCGGCGTAGTAGTGGGTTTCAAACGGTCCGCTGGAGAGTTGCAACGGCAGCACCTCGGCCGTCGTGCTGGTGTAATTGCGCGGCATCATGAGGTGATAGAGAAACCAAATGATAGGTGCTAACAGCATGAGCTGGATCACCAGCAAAGCGCGGCGGAGGATCACTTTTTTCGAGACGGTCATGTAAGGTCGGGGGTTGCCATGCCGCCATCGCCGCGTGGCCGGGCGGATGATTTCCCGATGAGCGTGGTGATGTCGAGCATCGCAGCAGGAAGATCCCAGGCGTTGGAAATGGCTAGGTAGCGCGGCAGCCACACCGGTTGGAACTTGCACTTCCACGCGCGCAGGCCGTTGAAGTTGTAGAACGCCTCGCCCTTGTCGAAGATCAGCCCGCCGATGCGGCTCCACAGCGGCGCGAACTGGTTGCCGGCCAGCCCGGAGAGCGGAGCCATCCCGAGGTCGAACCAGCGGTAGCCCTGCTGTTTGCCCCACAGCATCAGGTTCACGAACAAGCAGTCCATCACTCCGTTAGGTGCGTCCGGCGTTTGGCGCATCAGGTCGGTGGACAGCTCGTCCTTGCCATTGCCGGGCCAGATGTTGCCGAAGGCGATCACGCGGCCGTCGATGACGATCACCGCGACGGGCAGCCGACAGAGATAGGCGGCGTCGAATTTTCCCAGGGAAAAGCCTTTCTCGCGGGCGTCGTGGTGGGCCAGCCAGGCGTCCGACACCGTCTTCAACTCGTCGATGCGGGCGGAGACTTCCGCGGGCTGCCAGATTTCAAACCGCCAGCCGTCGCGTTCCATCCGGTTCATCACCTTGCGGAACTTTTTCAACTCGGTAGTACCCAGATCAAACGTGTCTAACGGCACCATCGCCTCCTCGCCGAGCTTGTAGATCCGCATGCCCATTTCCACGCAGACCGGGATCATCGCCGCTCCCACCTGATAGAAAGCAACCCGCATGCCCTCGTCGTGCGCCTGCTCCATGAACCGCCAGTAGAGTCCCTCGAACTTTTCTTCCTCGCCCACCGGATCGGCCATGGCGACCCGCGTGCGGCCCTGGTCGGCATACATCAGGAAGGCGCTTTGCTCGGAGTTGAACAGGAATTCCTTGTCGCCCACCAGCGCCAGCGCACTGCTGGAGCGCGAGGTGTTGGCGACCATTTCCTGGATCCGGTCGAAGCACGGTTGCGGATCGCGCGCCCGCGGCGGCGCGGGCCGGAAGTATTGCAGCAAGGCCACGAAAACCAGGATCAGCGCGCTGCCCGCCATCCCCCGCAGGAGCCGGGAGGCATCGTTGTCGAACGAGTATTGCCACCACAGATCGTTGCCGTAGGCCACATGGCGGCTGGAATAGAATCCAAACCACACGGCCAGCCCGACGATGGATAGAATCAGCCCCCACCACTGCAACGAGAAGCGCCGCGTCCAGATCCCGGCATGGCGGTGGAACTTCGAGCGGAACGGCAGCAAGGCTCCAAGGAACACCAGCAGCACCAGCGACTCCTCCCAATCGAAGCCTTTCAGCAGTGAAAAAACGATGCCACCCGCAGCCATCACCACCGCGATCCACCATGCCGCGCGGACCCGCCGCAGCAGCCCGCTGGCGACGACGATCATCACCGTGCCCGCGATGCTTGATAGAAAATGCGACGCCTCGACGAACGGCAGTGGGATGAACTCCTCCAACACCAGCCGGCGTTGCGACTCCATCGGCGTGGTCGCGGAAAGCATCAGCACGAAGCCGCCGGCCAGTGCGCTCATCCCCGCCAGCCGCGGCGCGATGGCGGACCAAGCCTTGCCGGTGGTGCCCACGGTGAGCTTCGCCCAATGCCGCTTGGCCCAGATTTCCCTGCCGCCCACCACGGCCACCGCGAGCACGAATGGAATCAGATAGTAGGTCAGCCGGTAAGTTAGAAGCGCGCCCGCGATCACCGATGGTGCCACCATGCCCGCGGCCAACTTGGTGATGGAAACTTCCATCACCCCCAAGCCGCCCGGCACATGGCTGGCCGCGCCCAAGGCCTGACCCAGCGCCGTCGCCGCTAGGAATGCCGGGGTGGAAATGCCCGGCGGCAGGAAAACCCGCAGCGCCAGTCCGGCGAACAACCAGTCGAAGCCGGAGACCACCATCGCCGCTAGCAGCAACCGCCACGGCGGCAGAAACGCAATCGCCTTTCCCCGGAAACCCCTCGCTGATAGAGCGCAGAGCGCCCCGCAGGAAACCAGCAGCACCACCCCGATCCCCCGCCCCAGGGTGACGGGCAACCAGCCCAGCACCGGCGGGGACCAGCACATCATCACCCCGGCTAACAGCGCGTGACCCAGCCAGCCGGCGACCAACAGGAAGCCCGTGATCTTGGCGATTTCCGCCCCGCCGAGGCCGAAGTGGCCGTAGAATCGCATCCGGATCGCGCCGCCGCCGAGGATAGTGCCGCCGCCGTTCATGCTGAACGAGCCGGCGATCAAAGCCGTGCCCAGTACCTTGCCGGTCGGCAAATCCTTGTCCAGCCAACGCAGCGCCACGAGGTCCAGCGAGGCATTGCAAAGCAGGCTCGCCGCCGTCAGCAACAGCGCCATGGCGACGTGCCAAACCCCGATCCGGCGCAGCGCGTCATCGAGTTCATCTAGGTGGAAGCCGCCCCATTCCCTTCCTAACATCCACACCGCGAAGGCAAGCAACGCCAACCACGCAAATGGCGCGACGACTGCTAACAGCCGTTTCGATTTTTCGTTGTTGATTGGAGAATCCATGCATCAGCGGAAACCCGCGCGCAGGTTTGGGCGGCAATTCATCGCCGCTCAAGCCCTATTTCGTCTGGGCTAACGACGCCCGCGCCCGAATTGTTTCAAATCCGCCCCCTTTCGACCGGCACGGGAATCGCCTCGCACACCTGCCGCCAACCGGGAAAATTCCATTTGTTGGGAAACCCGCTGCATTGCTCCGGCTTGACCGGGTGGATGCGGCAGGCATTGCCATCGAGCATGATGCATTCGTGGTTGGCCTTTTCGATCAGCGAGAGTCCCTGGCGGTTAGAGCGAAGGCGCGTGAAGCGAGCGAGGAAATCCTGCTCCGCTAGGCCGAGAAAGCGAGCGATCGGGGCGATTTCATCCTCCTCGATCCGCACGTCGCCCGGCCACTTGCAGCAGGCGGTGCAGCGCTGGCAAACGTAGTGAACGTCGGGTTCGAGGGTGACCTCGCGGTTGCCGGGGCTGCCATGATCTCGGGTGGGAACGATCATCAGGAATCAAGGCGGCGGTAGTACATATTCACCCGGTTGAGGAACCCGCGCCACTTCGCTCCGGGGCGGCCGTTGTCCATCAGGAAATGCGGGCAGTTCTTGTTAGGCGGGGTCTTCCCCCGCCGCGGCCAATGGTAGTGGGGCACCACGTTCTGCAGCGGGATGTGGTTTTTCTTCATCAACACCGCAGTGAGCTTGGCCGTGCGGTCAATCGTGGCGGACAGGTTGTTGCCGCGGTTTTCACACATCTCGATGCCGATCGACAGGCGGTTGCCCGGCCCGTCGAAATCGGCGTGCTCGCCCTGTTCCCAGGTCGGCATGTGCTGGATGGCCTCCCGATCCTCCACCGTGAAATGCCAGATCAGGAAACCGATGCGATTGCCGTGCGGCCTCATGGCCGAGCGCAAGGCCCCGTTCTTCAAAGCCTGCGAGTGCCGCTCCGCGCCCGCCGTGTAGTTCTGGGTGCTGTGGATCGTGATGTAGCGCGGCGTCATCGGGCGGACGACCCGGCGGCCATAGGTCCCTTTCCGCACCATATCGATCTTCAAATTCACCTGTCGCAACATCGCCGCCATCGAAGTCCCGCCACCGGAATTCCCGGGAGGGCGCGGAACAGGTGAAGGGGCCGGATTGTAAGCCTGGTAATGATCCTGTCTGCCCGGGGGTGGACCGATCGGGCTGCACTGCACGCACACGAAAACCAGGATCACGGAGGAAAGTAGCCAGCCAAGGGATTGCACGGCGGGATAATTACCACGCTGGTTTTAGTTCGAAAATCTAAATTTCAACCCGGCGTTCAGCTTCGATAAATGCTTCCGAAGGAACCATCGACAAGCGATAAATGCCTTGCTTCGTTCGCGCCTTCACTTTCCCGAAAACTGCGGCGACTTCCCCGTCCGAAATCTCGCGCCGGAAAAGCCTGAGCCGGATCGCGTTCTGGAACTCTAGGTCGTGCAACCATGTCCATGCGATTGGAAACGCTTGCGATTTCATTCTCGCGATAGCCCGGTCCGTATTGGCATCGCGGCTGTGGACAGAAACCAAAAAACCCGTGGCGTATTTTCAATCCGCAGTCAGATATTTGACATCCCGGAAATTCAGACATTTCAGCGCTCCATCGGCGTCTGCGTAAATCACTACGACGTAGTTGCCTGGCATCGGGACCGCCATGGAATCCAATTCCTTGCCCTTGATCCGCACTTTTACATATCCACCTGACTCATCAATCGGAAGCTGGACGATTCCCAGACGCTTCACGAAAGCGGCGGACCATTTGTTATCCTCGAGGCCAAGCTCGACCTTGATCTCCGGATCGGGTGCCACGGACACAAAAGTGGCTCCGCGCTCACTTTCCGGCTTCATTTGCTTGAGCCTAAGGATCCGCATTGCCCAGTGAGCGGGCTTGTCATCCGCCGCCGGAATGCGCTCAGCGTAGGGAACCACCGTTATCGTCGCGCCGATCGCAAGCTCCAACCGGGTCGTTGCGTCCTCAACGCCATCCCGTTTCATCGTGACCGTATGCATCCCCGGCTTGAGTCCGATCCCTCCGGTCAACGCACCCAGCCGGTAACCCTTGGGGTTCATGTTCTCACCATCAATCAACAACGTGACCATCCCTTCGCCAGGGGCAACCGCATTGATGAGCCGGATAAATCCGACTTTCATGGGTTGTTCCTGTGCCTCAAGCATCGGGCAGTACAACAGCAATGCCACCAGGCTACCGCAGGAGAACATGAGCCGACGGATATGTTTAAAAATCGTTTTCATAGGTTACCCGAAGTTTGCTTTTGGTTGGGTCGATTTCACTATCAGAGTTACGGACTCCAGGATCTGCAAACACCGTGAACACACGGCGGACTTCAGCCAGAACCCCGGGATTTGCAGTTGAACTGGTAGCCAATGGAGCAACCGCCTGGCCGACGACCCAGATTCGGAAGTTCCTGGAACGCACAGTCGAGGCACCATACACCCGGGCAAACGTCTCTTCCGCTGCGGCGTCACTCCACTGGAGATCGTCGGGGTTGTTGGAATAAGAATACATCTGGCGATTGCCGAATACCTGGTTGGGATCGGGATTCGTCAAATCGGGGCTTTTCCGGGGTGACAGGCTTGCCGCCGAAAGTTCCGCCGCGCTTGAGATGGGGCGGCTGGCAATAATGGCGTCCGCAATCCGGTCGGCAGCCACTTTGTCAGTCGGTGTGCCGATTGTACCATAGAGTGACTTGACGCCGGGAGACATATAGGGAGCAGCTAGGTGAATGTGACTGTTGTCCACATATCCGATGGCCGCGTCCTGCATGAGAACGCCCGCTGCCAGAGCCCGCAGAGCACCGCGCCCTGCGGTATTGAGATTCACATTGCCGGCAATCGTGACGAGGGAGCCTTCACGCTCCGCCGCCTTCCCCGTGGTGGAATCGCCCGCATGAAAGAGATCCAACAGATGCGCGGCCCTCCACCCGGGACGGTCAAAAAGTGGATGTTCGCGACGACCGATCCGCAGCGTATTTCCACCACCAAAGTTCGGGTCGCATTCGGAACCAGATGCAATCACGTCGGGGAAAAACGGTTTGTCGGACGGCAACGATTTGGCGGCGATGCCACCAGGCAAGGCGTAGCGTCGGAGCAGTGGATCGTAAACATTGCCGAGTTCGGTGGCACTGAAAAAACATCCATTGTTCGAGATTCTTTGAGGTGCGCTTTTCTCATCCGTGGAGTCCCAAGCATAGCGGTTGTCCGTGGGTACCACCGTTTCGCTTTTCGTCACGACCCATGAACCCACCGGGGAATCGTGCCCGCCATCGGGCCATTCGGAAGGAAGCACGCGGCCATAGAAATTCAAATCTTCGGTGTTCGGCTTATAGATACTGTCGCGGAAGTTCCGGCGATTCGGCGAGAGGTTCTCTGGACTCGCATTGTCAGCAAGTGGAATCGCACGCAAATAATAGGCAATTCTGGGGTCACCCATGTTATTCCAATACGTATTTCCCATTTTGTATCCATGGCCATGAATGGCGGCTTTCGAATCAGTTGCTTTTTTGCTCAACTGATAAAAGAACTGCGGCGTGCCACCGGGGGAATCGATGCGCTTTAGTTTCTCCGCACGGTCCACCGTGATCGTGTTCCATTGAAGGGACATTCCCCGGCTGCCTTCATTTTCGGTCAACTCGAAGGTGCCGGGAATCGAAGAAAACTCTCCGCCCGCGTCAATCTTGTAGTCCACCACCGCGAACTGATAGAACTTGTATTGATTCGGCCCCAGCTCAACGTCCACTTCCCGGGTCCAATAGCGTTCGTTTTCCTTAACTAGGTCGTTTGGATTCTGAACCTTGTCATCCAACAATTCGGGGCTGTCGAAAGGCAAAGCTTCGGAGCTGGCTCCAAAGCCTGTCGTGGGATGAAGGTCAACCTCGTAAGAAACGCGTGCCTTGCCTTTGACCCGCTTGTTCGTCATATTCCATAGTTCCGCAGAGACGATGATTTTCCATGGCAGGATTCGCCGGCCATTCTCAAAGATCCGCCCGAGATAGTTCACCTGGAGATAGGATTCACTGAGCAAAGGATAGGAGTCGATGCCGCGGTAGCGCCCGGCGACCACCGAAGCGTCTCCGCCCACGTCTGCATAGTCGAATGCATTGGCCGCGAGGGTTTCGATATAGTTTTCGGGAAAGGTGGTGCCGATGGTCGGCGTGTTGCGTTTGTTGAATTCCGGGAGCGCTTTTCCAACGAGATTGGCGAACTCTCCAATGGCAGTGGCCCGGGGTTTCCCAAGCAGCGTGTTCAGATTCAGCTTGGGGTTTCCGGCCACGGACGGATCGATTCCCTCCGCAAAGGGAATGGTCGGACGTTCCTGATAGGGCATGACGCCGGTGGCCAGGTTTTCCTCGGCGGCCCGTGCCTTGAGGTCGATCAGTTGCCCGATCTTCCCGTCTTTTGTCTCAATGTCCAACCGGGCCAAAGGCGGGGCGATCCCGGCGGCGGCGAGGATGGAATCCGGAGAAAGGAGGAGCTTCCGGTTAGCGATCAGGGTCTTGCCGAGTTGGGATTGGTCCGCCTCGGTGGCAGCGGGATCGATGGCGTAAAGCGCGACTTGATGGAGCGCGGCCGGGTCTTTCGCACCGGTCGCGGGATCATCGACACCCGGAGCAGGAAATGGATAGGGCTCGCGGGCGTGGTTTTGCGTGGTGCCATCCGCGTTTCCGGCGAGTTTGGGATCGAGTTTCCCCTGCAAGTCCTCCACCCAGAACGCATATCTGGCGACGGTTCGGTCTTGCGAATCCTTGATCGGAATCCATGCGGGCTGAACCTTGTCCTGATAGGGCAGGGTGGAAAACCGGATGTATTTTCCGGCCTCGGATGCAGCGGGAGACTTGATGGACGGGGCGGCAAGTGCCGAGGTCTCGCCAACCGGATCCGCGTTGCTTGGGCGACTGAAAAGCGGGACGTAGCGGTAGGCGAGCTTCCCGCCGGTGTTTCTGCCGCGGGCGATGAACAGGTGCGGTGCGGGCTGGCAACCGTTGACGATAGGCTCTGGAAGTCTCGACTGGATGACGAGGAAATCATCATTTGCCGCTTCAAGATTCACCATGGCTCGAACCTCCTCCAAGCCGGCGTGCGCTGCGAGTTCCGCGCGCTCGCGGTCGCCGAAGGAGCGGGCGGTGTTGCGCTCGATGCCGGCCACCAGAAGGATTCCGACCGCGAGGATCAAAAGCGCACCAACGACCACCAGAATGGCGGGCAAGGTGAATCCTGCCGCCGGCTTACGATGGGGCAGCGATTTAGAGAGGTGCATGATTTCCAAAACGTAGCGTGGTTCCGTAGATTTCGAGGTTCTTGCTTCGCTCGGGCTTTGAAGGATCTCCGAGGAGACTTCCGGCACTGCCGGCACCGTCCCAGTCCGCCGGCAGTTTGAGTTTTGCGGCGGCGAAATCGCGGCGAGCGAGGACCAGTTCGACATCGAGCGCTTCCGGGCCGGTCTTGTCGTTGTTCACCCAGTCGATCCATTTGCCACTGGCATCCCGCGACCGGGGCCGGGCCTCGAAGGAGACGACCCCGAAGGCGACCGGTTCATCGAGATCCACCCGCGCACCGAAGAGCGGCTTGATCTGGTCCTCACGCAAGGCCTTGAAGGTATCGCTGCTTTCGCGAAATCCGCGCATCAGGCAGCGCACGGTTTTGCCGCCGATGGTTAGATCGCTGATATGGTAATTCACCGCGCACAGATCGCCGATGCGGCCGACGTCGGTCTGGGCTTGGGCTGGCTGGAGGCTGAGAAATCCGAGTTTATCGACGGGCCACGCGGCTGTGGATTTTTCAATCACGCCATCTTTGTGGAACCTTGCGGTGGAGAGATCTGCGGCGAGTTGAGTGATCAAGGCGCGGGCCTCGCGCTCGCTGGCGACGCTGCCGCCGATCCGCTCGTAGCCGTCGCCGGAGCTGCCGAGCATGGCCGCCGCGAGGATCAAAATGACCGAACCGATGGCCATCGAAAACATCAGTTCGACGAGCGAAAACCCGCGCTGGTGCCGAGGGATGGATTTCATGGAATGCGGGTGTAAAATTCAAGCTTCTGCCGCTTCGCCGCCGGGGATGATGCCGGGTATTCGAGGGAAATGTGCATGCTGAGCATCGCCGTGGCTCCGGCGGTTGTGGTCTGGGACTTGGAACCGAGCGAAGCGATGTAGCGCACCGGCTTGCCGTCGATTTCCTTGGTTCCTGTGTCGTAAAGTGCCTTGCTGATCTTGGCGACCGGTTTCCCTTCCGGCGAAAATGCCAGTGCCCAGACGTCGCCTTCCGGCGGAAAGGTCTGACCGACAGTGGTGGTGGTGAAAAACTGCGGGTGGCCATCGCGGGACGCTTGGATTTCCTCCATGCAGGCAGGGACCATCCAAGTGCCGCGTGTTTCCGCCTCGGAGGAAATGCCGCTTTTCCCGGATTCCGCCAAGGCACCGAAGACCAACGGAATCGCCACGGCGAGCACGCCCATCGCGATCACCGTTTCCATCAACGAGGAACCGCGGCTCTTCGGGGCTGTGACCGGGATGAGGTTCATCCGTCGCTCCGGTAAGGACGTGCCGTGACGCGGCCGATTTTCAGGCGGTTTTCGGTAATGCTCTGCTGGCTGCCACGCTTGTTAGGAGTCGCCCTGCCGCCCCGATAGCCACCTTCGGCAATACGGATCGCGATGGGTGTGGACCCCGCCGGATAGTGCAAGCCGCCGCAGGAGTTGAAGGCGATGACGTGGACTTTGACACTCAGGTTTTTGGTGGCTCCGTAGGCGATGGTGACTTCCGGCTGGTCAAGCGGATTGGCCACTCCATTCACATCGCCGGGGATCAGCGCGATGCCGGTGTTCAGGGTTTGCCAACGGTTCAGTAGCGTGCAGTTGAGCGGGCTTGGAGTCGTCGAGGCGTCCGGCCACTCGACATCCACTTGAAACAGGCCGATCCGGCACCGCTCGTCACCTGCCGGAAAATCTCCAGGCTCGGCGATCGCCAGCACCACCTGGGAGCGAGAGGTGATCGCCGTGGTCCGCGCCTGCTCGATCAAGCCCGCGAGCAGGTCCGTGCCCGCCTTGCGGGACCGGGTGCCCGTGCCGGTCAAGAGGCCAATGCCTGCGGTCATCAACGTGGCGAGGATGGCGGTGACCGCCGCCATTTCGACAAGCGAAAATGCCGCTGCGCTGCGGGCGATTCCGGATTTTGGCGGGGGGACCATGAGTTTGAAATGTCGGCTTTTGACAGGACGATTATCACCATCGCTCCTGATTTACTGCTAGATCATGTTACCAAGCCCGCAATCTATGGCACATCCGTCAGGGTCCACGAAAGCACAAAATGAGGATCGTCTGCGGGGAATTTCAATCCACCCGCACGTCATCCCGGAAATGATCCGCAACCTTCCGGCACCAGGTGACCTGCGGCTTCCAAGCAAGCGGGCAGAAACCCCGCTTCATCGTGAGCAAGTATGACGAGCGAGATCCGGGGCGTCACTGCGCCTCGTTTTCCGGCTCCACCGGCGTCCCCCCGCCGAGCAACCCGTCGAGGATGCCGCTCACCTCGCGCACCGTCTTACTGCTTTTCTCGATGAGCTTCACGCCCTTCTCGATCGTCTTGGATGAAGGTTCACCGAGCAACGAGTGGGTGAACTTGATGACCTTTTCCCCGGTCTCCGGAAGCTGCTCGAACATCCGTATGCCAGCTGCGGCGATCAGCCGGTCGGTTAGATCCTCCTGCGGCTCGTCGAGGGTGCCGGTGATCCGCAAGGTCGTCCATAACAGCCCACGCTCGCCGGGCATGAACACGTCGGTCTCCGCGCCGGGAATCCTGGCCAGCGTGCCGGGCGCGAGGCCGAGGCGGAACAGACCATCGATCTTCCGGCCGCAGATGTCGATGCGGCCTTCCACCCGCACCAGGCCCTCGCTCGCCAGCACCAGATTGGTCAGGGAAATCTCGCCCTTCTTCCACCGCCAGCCGGTGTGGGCTTCACTGAGCGCGAGCACCCGGAATCGGCTGGTATCGGCGTAAGCCGCGAGCGCGTCGAGCATCGGCAGGGCGGTGAGCACGCCGTTCTGAAGCGTCAGCTTGCCGCTCGCCTGAGGAAATCCCGGGCGATTGTCCGCAGTAAAATCCGAGGCCACGTCGCCGGTCAGCCGCTTCGCCCAATCGGCGTTCAGGACATCCTCGCATTTCAGTCCCGAGGCGTCCCCTTCGATCGAAAACCGCCGCGATTTCAGATCCCACTCGCCGCTGCTGTGGATCCGTCCGCCTGCCCACGCGGCGAGCGTCGCGTCCGTTAGGAATGCCTGCCCGTCCTGATAGCGGATGCGCGCCCGGTCCACCCGCAGTTCCGGCACGCTGCCGGATGGCAAGCGGATCGTCCCGCCTTTGATCTCCGCCCGGTAGGCGTCTTTCGCCCCCGCCTGCTCGGCATGGACGCTCATCCCGCTGGCGATGGCCAGCCCCTCGTCGAGGATCGCCTTCACCGCCAGCTCGCGCACCTCGATGCCATCCAGCTCCGCTTCACTCGGGAACCACGCGGGCCGTTTCGCCTTTTTTCCCACCTTGTGGGCCACTTCCGGAAGGGGGGTTCCCTCCCCCTGCTTCCTAGCATCCACGGACACCTCCAAGCGCCGCAAACTGGAGCCGCAGATTTCCCACACCCCGCGCCGCACCCCGCCCAGCCCGACTTCCGTATGCAGGCCATCCGCCCGCAAGCCGGTGACCAGCCCCCCCCCTTTCGCCTCGAACGAGTCCGTATCCACCGCCAGACCATCCCAATGGAACGGCCCGAACTCCCCGGTCACGCCGCCCATCTCGCTGGCCTCGGCTGATAGAAATTTGCGGAACGCGTCGCTGTGCAAATAGCTCCGCAGCATCCCATACCCCACGCCCAGACTGATGACTCCCACCACCACCAGTCCCACGGCCACCTTGCCCAGCCAACGGCGTTCCCCTGAATCCCTGCGTTTTCGTGATCGGCGGCTCATTTCCCAAAACCTAGCTTGACCACACGCCACCGCAAGCCTGCGAAAATAGCGTGAAGTCGCGATGGATTGTGGCTCTGACAACAAGGTGTTCCGACGTCTCAACCCCATCCATTTAGAAAGGAAAATGGGTGAGTTCGTGGGGCGCCTTTGAGCGAGGCGCTAGATGTCGGGGCCGGATGGTGGTAATGGGATCGGTTTTCATCCGCTGAGGAGGAGTGCCGCCTCGTCTGGCAGGCCGGGTCTTCATTGATGCGATCCATGGCGAGGCGCACGGCATCCTCGCTAACGACACCACTCATTCCTAACAATCCAGGATTGATTCCATCGCCACGAAGACTGTTGATGTGGGCGTAGCGCCAGTGGCCGGAGAGCACGCTGAGCAGCACGGTGCCCATGACGTTGAGTGCGCCGCTGCCACGGTTGCCCGTGTAGTGGCGGCCAAGATCCAGATGGGGATTGAGGGAAAGTTTACGTCACTTGCCGCGTTCTGGCGAGTTTCCCATTTTCCTCTTTAGATTAAAACCCAGTCAGCTGGCCCCGGGGGGGGAGGTCCCGGGGCCTACCAGCCTGATTTTGCTGTCCTTTGTCCCGACAGCGAAATAGGGATACCCCACTCCTGACGCCGTCACCATTACGTGATCGCGCCTACGCACATTCGTAAGCCCCTCCATGCCCGCCAAAAACTTCCACGTCCGCCAAGCCGCCGTCTCCGCCCTCCGCGCCTGGGCCAAGGGCCATGACTACGCCGACACCCTGATCGAGCGCCACGCCCAACGCCGCAAACTCTCATCCGCCGACCGCGGCTTGCTCCAAGCCATCCTCTTCGGCGTGCTGCGCCACCGGCGGCTGTTAGACCACTGGATCGGCAAGCTCCGCGACGGCAAGGTCGATGCGGAAACCCGCGACATCCTGCGCGTCGGACTCTGCCAGTTGCTGATCCTCGGCTTGCCCGACCACGCCGCCGTCAATGAAACCGTCGAGGCCGGGAAAGCCAGCGTCCGCAGCCTGATCAACGCCGTGCTGCGCCGCGCGACGGTCGCCCGCAAACCATTGTTGGAGGAAGTGTCCGAAGTGCCGCAACCCGTCGCCCATTCGCATCCCGACTGGCTCTACAACCGCTGGCGGGCCGCCTTCGGCACCCGCAACGCGATCTCGATGATGGAGTGGGACAACCTTCCGGCGGTCAATTATTTCCGCGTCAATCCCCTCGCCCCCGTACCGGAATCCCTGCCGGGCATCCCGCTGGAAAACGCGCCGGGCTTCTATCAGATCGACGGTTCGCTGCCGTCCGTGCTGCTCGCGTCCGGCGCGGTTTACATCCAGGACCCCGCCACCCGCCACTCGGTCGAGCTGCTAGACCCGCAACCCGGCGAGCGGATCCTCGATGCCTGCGCCGCGCCCGGCGGCAAAGCCTTCCTCATTGCCGCCGCGCTCGGTGGCGGCGAGGGCTTGGTCTGCACCGACTCCAACGAAAAGCGCCTGCCACGGCTGGAGGAAAACCTCGCCCGCCTCCATGTCGGCCAGGCCACCATCACCGTCCACGATTGGACCCGGCCCGCGCCCGCAGAATGGCATCACGGCTTCGACGGCATCCTGCTCGACGTCCCCTGCTCGAACACCGGCGTGATCCGCCGCCGCGTCGATGTCCGCTGGCGCTTGCAAGCGCCCGACATCGACAAGATCGCCATCACCCAGCGCAAGATCCTCGAAAACGCCATCGCCTGCCTCAAGCCCGGCGGCCGCATCGTTTACTCCACCTGCTCGATCGAGTATGCCGAAAACCTCGGCCTGATCGAAGGGTTTCTAGCGGATCACCCGGAGTTCCAACTCATTTCGATCCGCGAGGCCCTGCCCTTCCGCGACCAGACAGACGGTGCCTTCGCCGCCCGCATCGAGCGCAAGTCGTGAAAATCCATCCCTAACGAATCGCCATGAAATCCTGCCTCGGCATCCTCATTGTCTTTTTCACCTTCGTCGCAGTCATCGGCGGCGGTGCCTTGATCTGGTATTTGAGCAGCACCTCGGAGTTTTCGAGAAAAGGAGCGACCCCACCCGCCCCACCCAAGGCCGCGCCTGTCGTCCCGAAGGCCCGTCCGGTCCGTTAGTGGAAGCGGAATCGAACCGCAGAGACTCTACTTGATTCCCGGCAATGTCATCCGCTTCGAAAAATTCCAATCGCGACCATTGGCAAGCGAAGGCGAACCATGTGGCCCGCACGGTGAATCTCGCCTGGTGGCTGGAAACGCTGTCGGCTCCGCTGCTGGTCGGCGCGAGCCTCGGCGCGGCGGGCTTGTTGGTCGTCAGGCGGGAGTTTTCGCAGGTTGAGCCGTGGGTGCTGGCGGCTGCCAGCGGCGGGACAGTGTTGGTGTTAGGCTTGGCCTGCTGGGCGTGGGCGGCGCGGAAATTTGAGAAGCCGGAGCAGTCGCTGGTGAGGATCGAGGCGGCGATGCGCTTGAGGAATTCCCTGTCCGCCGCACGGGCTGGCGTCGCGCCGTGGCCAGCGCCGGTTGGGAAGATCGACGCCGGACTCGCGTGGCAGTGGCCGCGGTTGCTGGTGCCGCCGCTGGGGGCGCTGGTGTTGTTAGCCGCAGGACTGTTCATCCCGATGGCCGCGCGGAGCCTCCATCCGGCGGGCGTGCCGGAGCAGCCACGGGCGTGGAAGCAGCTCGCCACCGAGTTGGACAAGCTGACGAAGGAAGAACTCGTCGATGAAAAATACCTAGAGGAGACGCGCAAGAAGCTGGAGGAGCTCAAGGCGCAGGAAGAAGAACAGTGGTTCAGCCACTCGTCGCTGGAAGCCACCGACTCCCTGAAGAAATCCCACCGCGCCGAAACCGAGCGGGTCGAGCGCGAGTTAGGCCGCGCGGACAAGGCGCTGGGCGAGCTGGAAAAGAACTCGGGGGCCGCGAACCCGGCGCAGAAGAACCGCCTCATGGAAGAATTCGACCAAGCGCTTAAAGGATTGCAAAACGGCGCGATGAAGCCGAACCCGGCGCTGCTGGAGCAAATGAAACAACTCGATTTGAAGGACATGGCCAACCTCACTCCCGAGCAGATCGACCAGCTCCGCGAAAATTTGAAGAAGCATTCCGAAGCCATGAAGAACGGCAAGGGCGAGGGCGACGGCGAGGATTGGTCCGATGAATTGCTGGCCAGCGATGGGGAGGGTGACAAACCGGGCGACGGCCCCGGCCAAGGCGGAGTCGATCGCGGGCCGGGTCACGATCCCGGAGTGCTCGGCGCGGAGAAGGATCGGGTCGAGACAGGCAAACTCACGGGACTCGAATCCAAGGATCTGTCGCGGGCGACTCCCGGGGATTTGCTCGAGTTGCAAGACGGCGAGCACGACGTGGATCATTCCCCGTCGGCCGTCTCCGCAGGTGGCAATACCGAGGCCACCGGCAAAGGCGGCGACCGCGTCTGGCGGGATGCGCTCGATCCGGCCGAGCAGCGGACCTTGAAGCGGTTTTTTGAATGATCCCGCTTTTGGCCTCATTCCGCCCTCCACAGGGTGCGGAATTGGATTTGGAGCCGGGACCCGGGTGGCAACCCGATTGGGATGGAGAAAACTTGGACTGCGCTTGCCTCACTTGGGAAGCTGCAACGGCGGGAGGCCGAGGGGGAGATCGGGCGAGGTGGGATCGGCGGGCGGCGGGACTGCGGGGTCGTCCTTGCGGCTGAAGATGGCGTCCATGCGGTCGAGGTATTTCGACAGGTCGTCGGTGCGGTGGTGGGGATTTGCCTGGAGACGGTCCTTGAGACGGATGTAGTCGTCGAAGGCACCGCTGGTCTCGCGGGCGCGGGTGATTTCAAACCAGTCGAGGTAATCGCGGGCCCGCTGGGCCTTGGCGGTCATGGTGGCGCGGCGCTCGTCAAGGTCGGTGAATCGGGCTGCTAGATCCTTGGTTTTGTTTTTCGCGATGGCGCTGAGGACGATCTGATACTCGGCGAGGATCGGCCTGTAGGACGGGAAACAACGGTAGCTGAGGCGGACCAGGGAGTCCTGGGCGAGCTGCACGGATTTCACGCGTTCGGGTTCGGGGAGCGCGGCGATCTCGGGCCAGGCAGCGAGTTCCTTTTGCTGGATGATGCCCTCCGCAGTGCGGAAATTCAGCCGCAGAGCCTCACCGAGAGCGGTCTCGGTCTGGGCAACGGTGAGGATGTCGGTCGCGAGGTTCTGGCCACCGATGTTGGCGAGCTGGAGCGTCCACCATTTCGACAGGCTGGTTTCGGAGAGATTGAGCTCGGGGAAATGTTTGCGTAGCAGGGCGGGCATTTCCCCTTCGAACGCGGCGACCTCGGTTAAGAATTTCTGGAAGCCTTCCTTGCCTTGCGGTTGCTGGAGCAGGGCCATCACGAGGGCTCCAGATGAGACCCGGAAGGCGGCACGGGTGGCGGCATCCATGTCCTCGAAACCGCGCTCGTCGAGGGCGAAAAGGTCGTCGCTCTTGAACAGGCCGCCGGTCTTGAACAACGCCTGATAGAGCCGCCGGTCGCTTTGGTTGAGCCGCCAGGCGGTTGCTTCGCGCAGACCATCGACGAGCCACGGCGGGACGAGGAACGGGGTGTCCGACACCTTGGCAGGGCGACCACGGAGGGCGCGTTCGTAGATCAGGGCGGAGGTGACCGCAGCTTTGAAACGCTCGTGCTCGATGCCGCGGCTGAGATGGACATCGAGCCGCAGATCGTAGCCGACTTCGCTGACGAGCAGGTTCATGGCCACGGTGCGCATCGGCATGGGGTCGCCGGATTTCCCGTGCAGCGTGATGGAGACGGGGATTTTCCAGTCGATCCAGTCGTCCTTTTCATCGGTTAGACGGAGCAGCTCATCCTTGGCCTCTTCGGCGAGGGCGGCGACGGCACCCCGGTCGCCCGCTTCGCCGCCGGCGATGCGGAACTCGCCGGTGCGGCTGATCACGCGGTCCTGGCCGTCCACCGTGAGCGGCGCGGGCGGCTCGGCGATTTGCACGGCACGCGGGGTGTCCTGCGCGAGGGAGATCGCGGGGAAAACCATTCCGAGAAGCAGTGCGCGGACGATCATTGCCGATCAAAAAGTCTTGGGCATGCCCTCTTGGCCGAGCAGCTCGCGCGGGTCGAGGACGAGGTTTCCTTTTTCGATCCGGATCCGAGCCATCTTGGTGAACGCGAGTGTGATTTCACCGGGAAACAGCGCGGGGAGCTTTTGGTAAGCGGGCATGACTAGGTGTAAAAAACCCATGGGAACCACCAGTTTTCCAAACCGGCCGCCACGAGGCGGGTAGGGATAATCCTTCAGATAAGGCCCGCCACTCGGAGTGATGTTGAGAAGCGGCCCTTTCAGGTCTTCGACCTGCTCGACCTGGAGATACATCGAGACGGTGAATGACTTGCCGAGGAAATGGCGCTCCATGATCACCTCCGCCCGTTCTTCTTCAAGACGGACCCAGACGCGGTCGAGAGTCACTTTTCCCTCCAGAAAGCCAGCTTGCTTAGTGGCCAACGTGCGGCCCAGCCATTGGTTAATTTCCGCTTCCGACAAGGTCACGGGATAACCGCGGTCGATGGCATTTTGCAAAACCACTTTCAGATCCCGCTCCGGCAGGATTCCGGTGGCCGGACCGTGACCGCCGAGATCTGTCAAATCCTGAGGCTGGATGGCATAAAAGATCGCCGCACCGAGGCCGACAGCCGCCGCCAGCAGGATGAGCAAGAGCAGCTTGGAGAAGCATCCGCCACCGGATTTGAATTTTGAGGGTTCGGCCATGAGCTGCCTGATTAGCACGGGTCCGCCCGCTTGCAAAGCCTCGCTTGAGAAAGCGTCAGTCTGCGGACTTCGCCGCCGTGGCGGGCGCTGCCGCAGGTGGCGCAGCCGGTGGCGCACTCGCCGCGCCTTCCGCTTTGGCACCGGCTTGGTACGACGAGGAGCGATAGTCGGTTTGGTAAAAGCCCGCGCCTTTGAAAATAATCCCACCGCCGGTTCCTAGCAGGCGCTTCACTTGTCCTTCACAGAGCGATTGCGGGCAATCAGTGAGTTTCGCATCATTCATGCCTTGAAACACCTCGAAGCGCTTCCCGCATTTCCCACATTCATAATCGTAATTTGGCATGTCCTAGGCGGGACTTGTAACACGTTCCCCCTGCCTTGCAACCCCGGTGTGGGATTTCGCGTGCCGTGCCCGGTTGGATCTGGTTGAGTCCCCGCCATGCCACCACGCGTCAAAACCGTCGCCTCGATTTCCGTCGGAAAATTTTTCGAAGCCCACGCCGAATCCCTCGGACTCGCGCTTCACGGCGAAAACGTCGGCTTCGACCGCCCGATCAGCGAGCCAGCGATGAACCGCCCGGGCCTCGCCCTAGCCGGGTTCTTCTCCTACTTCGCCCGCAAACGCGTGCAAGTCCTGGGGAACTCCGAACTCTCCTATTTGAAAAAACTCCCCGACGCGATGCGCATCGACCGCTTCCGCCGGATGTGCGACCGCGACATCCCGTGCATCGTGGTGGCACGCGGCTCCATCCTCGACGACAATCTAGCAGTCGTGGCGAACGAGCATGGCATCCCGGTTTTCGGCACCTCGCAAGTCACGATGAATTTCCTCAACGCCGCCACCATCCGGCTGGAGCATGAATTCGCCCCCAGCGTCACCCTGCATGGCTGCATGGTGGACATGCGCGGTGTCGGCGTGCTCATCGTCGGCAGCAGTGGTGCGGGGAAATCGGAAACCGCCATCGGCCTGCTGGAACGCGGAGCCTCGCTCGTCGCCGACGACATGGTCCGCATCAAATACGTCGGCGGCGATCTCGTCGCGACCGCGCCCGATCTCTCACGCGGCTACATGGAGATCCGCGGCATCGGCATCATCAACGTCGCCAACCTCTACGGCCTCGCCTCGATCCGCCCGGACAAACGGCTCGATCTGGTCGTCACGCTCAAGCCTCAGGCCGATCTCAACGAAGTGGACCGCGTCGGCCTCCAACAGAAAACCTACGAAATCCTCGGCCAGCACGTCGTCCACGTGGAAATCCCGGTCGGCCCCGGCCGCGACACCGCGCGGATGGTCACCATCGCCGCGCTCGACCAACAGCTCCGCCGGTTAGGCTATAATATGGCGGACGAGTTCAACCAGAAATTGTTGAACCACATGAACGGCGGGAAGTGAACCCCACCGTCCGGCTAACAATCGCTATCAGGTTCACGGCTTCTCCGGAAATCTGAACAAAAGAAAGGGGCCGCGCACCCGCGCGGCCCCTGTTATTCTGTCATGAATGAATCTAAGCAACTGGGGACCTCTCCCCTCGACGAGCGAAAGATGCCGGATTTTTCGGATTCTGTCATGTCACCAAATTATGGGACAGGGAGCCGCCTGCGGCAGAAACCGGAAAACCGGGCAAAAAGAAAGGGCCGCGTCCTCACGCGGCCCTTAATTTTCTGTCATGAACGAATCCATGCAACTGGGAACCTCTCCCCTGTCTTGGGGACCTCTCCCCGCGACGAGCGAAAGATGCAGGGTTTTCTGGAATCTGTCATGTCACTAAATTATGGGACACGGCCCCAGCTTGCGGGAGATGGCCGGAAATCAGGACAAATCCAGGAATCCGCGGCGGATCGCCTCGCTGACGGCAGCCGGCAGGCTGCGGACGTGGAGCTTGTCGAAACTGCGTTTGATGTACTCGGTGGCGGAATGCTGGCTGATCTTGAGTTCGTCGGCGATTTCCTGGCGATTCAGGCCTTTTGCCGAAAGCTGGAGCACCTCGCACTCCCGCTGCGACAGAGCCTCGGCTCCGGGGATTGGGCTGAGCTGGCGGAAGGTCTGGAGGATCATCCCCGCGATCTTGGGATCGAGCGGCGTGCCGCCTGCCAGGACTTCCTCCAGCGTTTCCATCAGCCGGGTCGCGCTGCCCGCCTTGACCAAATAGCCATGTGCCCCCGCTTCCAGCGCGGCGAAGACCTTCGCCTTATCGGTGAAGGCGGTTAGAACGAGAACCCGCGCCTCGGGTAAAAGCTCCCGCACTTTTCGGATGCCCGCGATGCCACTCATGCCCGGCAGCCCGAGATCCGACAGCACCAGATCCGCGACCAACCCGCCGCGAAATGCCTCAAGCGCGTCCTCCATGGTGGAAAAACCGCCGACACATTGGTAGCCGCCGCGTTCCTCAAGCACCATCGACACCGACTCGCGGAAATCGGCGTGGTCTTCGATCAAAACCAGCCGGATCGGCTTCTCGTTGGTGGATGGGGATTTCGCCATGGCCGAATGTGATAACGCATGACCGGGCATTCGGAAAGCGGAAGGTTCAAGGAGTGACCGGCTTGCGCCGCCGCTTACGCTCCAGCGGCACCGTGAGTGCGAGTTGGGTGCCATTGCCAGGGCTGCTCACCACCTGCAACTCCGCGCCTAACGCTTCAGTCCGTTGCCGCAAGGCTCGCAACGTCGCGGGCCGCTCCAGTCGCCTCGGATCGATGCCCACGTCGTCGTCAGTGAGGGTGAGGTGAAACTGACCGGCGGTTTTCTCAGCTCCATTCAGACCTGTCCCGCAGTCGTGTCCGGAGGACTGGGGACTCGTGCGATAATCCGCTAGAGGGACTATTGGTGGCACATGAATGGGGTCATGAATGGGGTCAGGCCTCTCGTGAATGGGGTCAGGCCTCTCGGATTCACCTACTGAATGGGGTCAGGCCTCTCGGATTCACCTACTACCTTCCTTTCCGCCACCATCAAGATCCTCCACCAGTGCCTTTCTGATGGATTCGATTTCACCTTCGCCTTTACCAGCCCCTAGAATCCGGCTGACCGAACCCGGATGCCCCATCGCCAATCTGGCTGCGATCCAGCCGTTGCTCACGCTGGTTCGCTCGCGTAGCAGCGAAGCTAGAGCCGCCTTGCGAACGTCGCTCTTGGGAAGCTTGGCCAGCACCTCCGTAGCGGGCGCCAGCCGCAAAGATTTTAAGGATCGCCGCACGATTCGCTCCGCTTCCTTCTCCCCATGTTCACGCAAGGCTTCGCTGGTCCGATTTCGGTTACCACCGACGGGCGGCAGCGCCTTGTCCAGAACCTTGAGAAGCCGGTCCCTGAAGGTTTCCTTGCCGAGATACCACCCGCGCCGGATCGCCGCCGACGCCTCTTCATCGATTTTGCCGCCCGCGTTGGCAGCCCTTGCTTCGAGCCACGCGACATACGCCCGCCTTCCTCGCCCGTCCTGTGCCAATTCGAACGCCCGTAAAACCCGCTCCATCACCAGCCAGTCTGATCCGTTTCCCTTCACGTAGCTCGGCAGGCTGCTCCACTTGTAGTCCGTCAATGGACCGCGCTTTCCGCCCGCAAGCCCCGCCCTCGCCGGATTGAGGTGAATGTAGTCGGCGACGATGCGGAAGTAATAGGCGTCCGCATCGGTGCCGGTGACTGGCACGGATTTATAACGACCTTGGAAGACATGACCCCGCCTCAGACGGGCGCGGTTCCATCCTTGGCTGTAAGTTCCCATCAGCCATTGCATGCCGGTCACCAAATTCGCCTGCGGGGTTTCAAGCAGCAGGTGGAAATGGTTGTCCATGAGAACCCACGCGTGAACCCGCCAGCCGTGACTTCCGCAGACCTGTCCCAGTCGGAACACGAAGGACTTTCGATCATCGTCAGTCTCGAACACCGCCTTGCCCCCGTCGCCACGCGCCATCACATGATAAATCGCGCCTGGATACTGAAAACGAATCGGACGTGCCATGCGCAAGACTTGCCCGACAACGATATCGGAGCA
>JANMJJ010000077.1:0-13887 GCA_031371325.1 Akkermansiaceae bacterium
GCGGGAAACCTACGGGCGCTGGGCGGCGATGTTTGCGGTGTGGGCGGGTGATGAGCGGGCAGTGATGCGGCCGGACAAGGGGCGGGATTTCCTGAGCTGGCAGGTGGCGGAGCGCAAGGTTTCCTTCGCAACCCAGAAGCAGGGACTCAATGCCTTGGTGTTTTTCTTCAAGGCGGTGTGCGGGATGGATGAGGTGGATCTGGAAGTGCGCCTTCGCAAAACCGAGCCGCGCATGCCGGTGGTGCTGGAGGGCAAAGAGGTGCTGGCGGAGTTGGACAAGATCGACGAGAAATACGGCTTGATGGCGCGGATCCAGTATGGCGGCGGACTGCGTCTGATGGAGTTGGTGCGGCTGCGAGTGAAGGATGTGGATGAGGGACGCGGAGTCATCACGATCCGTGAAGCCAAGGGCGACAAGCACCGGACGACGATACTTCCGGAAGCCGTGCGTGCGGAAGTGGCGGCGCGGAAGGCGAAGCTCAGAGTGCTGTTTGAGGAAGACCGGGCGGCGGGGCTGGCGGGTGCATGGTTGCCGGAGGCTCTGGTGCGCAGGCATGCACACGGCGGCGAGAAATGGCCGTGGCAGTATTTCTTCCCGGCGGCCAAATCCTCGGTGGACCCGGAGAGCGGCTTGGTGCGGCGGCATCACATCGGCGAGGATGGGTATGCGAGCGCGGTGCGCCGGGCGGTGGAGGAAGCGATGATCGATAAGCGGGCGACGATCAAGCGCTTGGTTTTTATCCGTCGCATCCCCCGATTCGTCCCAGCCAGCAAGCAAGCAAGCCGGGAGCAACGGGCATTCTGGGCGGAGGCAACTTCTTGGGTTCGCATTTCTCCGGATTGCCCCTAGTTTCCCGCCAGCACTTTCCGCATTCGCCCGCTCCATGACCACGCTGCCAGCCCCGCCTTCGCCTTCGCCTTCCGCGATTCTGTCCTTCGACTTCGACGGAACCCTGCATGATCCCGCGGAGAATCCGCCGGTGCCGCGGGCGTTTTTCGACCTCATCCGGAAGCTTCGCGAGGAGCAGGGCGTGGTCTGGGGCATCAACACTGGACGCTCGATGCCACAGATGGTCGAGGGATTCATCGAGAGCCGGTTCCCATTCCTGCCCGATTGGGTGGTCGCCCGGGAACGTGAAATCTACCACCCTAACACCTTCGGGCGCTGGCTTCCTCACACGCGGTGGAACAGGCGTTGTGAAAATGAAATCCACGGTTTGTTCAAGCATGCCAGCAAGCTGCTGGCTCATTTGCGCCGGGAAATCGAGTGTCACACCGGGGCCAAATGGCAGGAAATCAACGGCGAAATCGCCGGCATCATCTCGCAGTCGGAAGAGGAGATGGAATGGATCATCGACCACATTGAACCGCTCGTCGCGGCGGAACCGCACCTCGCCTGGCAGCGGAACTCGATCTACCTGCGCTTCGGCCACCGGGATTTTCAAAAAGGCAGCAGCCTGAGCGAAGTCGCCCGGCAATATGGTCTAACTGCCGAGTGCTGCTTCGCCATCGGCGATGGCCACAACGATTTTGAAATGCTCGATCCTGCCCACGCGGGGATGACCGCTTGTCCGGCGAATGCCGTCGCCGCGATCAAGGACAAGATCGCCGCCACCGGCGGATTGATCACGCGAGCGGCTCACGGCAGCGGATCGATCGAGGCCCTGGATCATTATTTCAACTCCCCGGGCCCCATTCAATGAGTGGTCGGTGACTTCTTGGTTTGCTTTTCGCTTTGCCAGCCGGGCTACCAACCGTTCGCTGCCAGAGCGGGACGTGATTGCGGATTCCGCGTGATTTCCAGCCGCTAGAACCGGGTGGGGCTCCGGCCGGATCGCTTTGCACCGCCTCCGTGGTTAGATCATGCCTTCGATGAGTTTCTCCAGTTTGACGATGTCCGCCGAGAAGGCGCGGATGCCGTGGGCGGTTTTCTCGGTGGCCATCGGGTCCTCGTTGAGCATGAAACGGAAGGCGCTCTCGTTGAGGGTGATTTTCGCGTGATCGCAGGCGGCGGCTTCTGCGGCGGTGAGGCGGGCGGCGACGGGTTCGTTAGACGCCTGGAGTTCGCCTAGCAGGCCGGGACTGATGGTCAGCAGGTCGCAGCCGGCGAGGGCGAGGATTTCGCCCTTGTTGCGGAAGGAGGCCCCCATGACCTGGGTGGGGTAGCCGAATTTTTTGTAGTAGTTGTAAATCGAGCGGACGGAAATGACGCCGGGATCTTCGTCGCCTTGGAAATCCTTGCCGGTTGCAGCTTTGTGCCAGTCGAGGATGCGACCGACGAAGGGCGAGATGAGGCGCACGCCGGCTTCGGCGCAAGCGACGGCCTGGGCGAAGGAGAACAGCAGCGTTAGATTGCAATGGATGCCTTCCTTGGCGAGCGCTTCGGCGGCCTTGATGCCTTCCCAGGTGGAGGCGATCTTGATCAGGATCCGCTCGCGCGAATGGCCTTCCGCCTCGTAGGCGGCGATGAGTTGGTGCGCCTTGGCGATGGTCGCTGCGGTGTTGAACGAGAGGCGGGCATCGACTTCCGTCGAGACCCGGCCGGGGACGATTTTGAGGATTTCCAGGCCGAAGAGAATCAGGATGCGGTCGAGGATGGCATCGGTCAGGGCCGGGCCGGTGAGTCCGGTTTTTTTGATTTCCTCAACGGCTTGCGCGACGAGGTGGAGGTATTCCGGCTTGCCGGCGGCCTGGAGGATCAACGAGGGATTGGTCGTCGCGTCCTGCGGTTGGTAGGTTTTCATCGACTCGAAATCGCCGGTATCGGCGACGACGGTGGTGAATTGCTTCAATTGATCGAGTTGATTCATGCTCATGAGGCGCTTGAAGTAATCCGGTTGGCTCCGCTTGGGAAGATGAAAAGCCCGCTGACCGGGTCGCCGAACATGAATGTCACTTCAGCCGGTGATGAATCCTCTTGAAGGTGAATGCCCCGGCCGTGGCACCGAGGACGTCGGCCAGCAAGCCGTAGAGATCATTGCCGCTGCGGCCCGGCGTGAAGGTCTGGTGATAGCATCGAGGTATTGAGTGAGGCTGGGGTCCATAAGAGTTTTGCCAATGGTCGTCGGTTGATGTCGCGTCTCTACAAGCCCATCAAAACCCGCAAGCGATCCTCAACTTTCACCATCGTGTGGGACGGAACGCTACCCCAGCGGTTGATGAGGCGGTCTTTGCTGATGGAACGGATGGCTTCGCAGAGGAGCGCAGAGGGATGGGCGAGACCACCTTCGGGCGGTTGCACGACGACATGGAAGGGGATGTTTCGCAGTGTGGAGGTGATGGGGATCACCACCACGAGATCGGCGCGGCTTTGATTGAAGGGGTCCACGGAAACGACCAGCACGGGCCGACGTCCGGCCTGCTCATGACTGCGGACGGGATTCAGATCGGCGAGCCAGATGTCGCCTCGTGCGGGAGCCGGTCCAGAAGACATGAATCAGGGAGCGTAGGGCAAGAGTCCGTCGGCGCTGGTGGCGTCGAGTTTCGTGAGTTCGCTTCGGTAGTCGGCGGCAGCGGACGGGTCGGAGGCAAGTGTGTCGTAGGCCGCAGCGGCCGTGGCAAGGAAGCAGTGACGCCGATAGGTTTCCAATGCGGCATCCAGCACGACGGTCATGCTGGTGTCGGCCTCGCGGGCGAGTTGTGCGAGAATGCTGCGGCTTGTTGCTGAAATGCGAACGGTGGTTGGCATGGCTTCAGTTTACAAGCATGGATACATTTTCGTCAACACAAAGCATGTGCGGGCAGCAGTTCGGAATCGTGGCTTGCAGCCCTCTTGCGGCGCTACTTGAACCGGTGATGAATCCTCTTGAAGGTGAATGCCCCGGCCGTGGCACCGAGGACGTCGGCCAGCAAGTCGTAGGGATCATTGCCGCTGCGGCCCGGCGTGAAGGTCTGGTGATACTCGTCTAGGCAACCGGTCAGCGCGATGGCGACGATCACGCCGCCGATGATCGCCTTCCAGTTCGGGTGATCCGGATTGCGGCGGAAAAGGTAGGCGCAGAGCAAGCCGCTGCCGCCGAAGAAGTAACCGAAGTGCTCGACCTTGTCGAAATTGTCCACCGGGACCGCCAGTTTTGTCCCGAGCGTGAACGATGACAGCAGCCACAAGACGGCGAACCAGAGCAGGAAGCAGGCGAGCCAGAACCTCGGATTCCGAATGAGCCGCGCCATCCTCAGAGCTTGCGCATTTCGTCCTCAAGCCGCTCGGCCAGCCATTGTTTCATCATCGACTGGTAGTTGAGGAAACGGGAGCGGGCGATGCGCTTGATCCGCGAGAGCATCCGCGGATCGAAGCGCAGGGTGATGGTGGTGGACTCGCGCGAGTCCGCTTCGTGGACGGATGCGGCCATCAGCCGACCATCGAGTTCGTGGCCTTCCCAGTAGCGGGCTTCGGCGGCCTCATCGGCAAAGTCGGGGATGTCGGTCCAGCGGGTGACGGCGTTCATGTGGAGGAAAGGGGAATCAGCGGAATTCCGCGTATTTGCGATCGTAGAACTTTTGCTCGGCCTCGGACATTTCCCGGGCGGCGACGACGCGGGTGATTTTCCCGTCCGTCCAGAACGAGAAAAACAAATACCGGTCTGCCACCGTGCGCCCGAGGGCGTAGTAGCGGGAGGCTCCGTCGGCACGCTCGTTATCGGGCAGGAAGCGGACGGAAAAAGGATCCTCGAAAGCTTCTTCAAGCTCACGGGGTTTGATGTTGCGAAGGTCGAATTGAACGTCGAGTAGGTCGAGTTCCATGGCGGGAGTTTGCGGATGAGCGGGGAAAGTGCAACAACGAGTTTGGGCAACTCAGGAAATGGATCTCGCGTATCGGTCATTCACCAATTAAGAATCGCCGCTTGCAGTTTATCCTCCACCCGCAGCCCGAGTTTGGTGAAGAAGTCTGCGGAATCGTCAAGGTCTGGTGTTAGCCGGCGGCATTTCAACATTTTCCGGGGCATCATGATCGTGCGGGATTGCAACTCGTCCATGGTGACATGAGGAAGGGGCTGGCCATGCGGATGGGACCATATCACTCCAAGCGACCCGGCGCTTTTCCCGCAGTCGGCCAAGGAGGATCGGATCACACCTTGGCCGCCAAACGCCCCCCTTATCTCAGGCGGATATAGCGCCTCTCGCCTTGCTTGAGCGGAGTGTTGTCACGGACCCTGAGAACGGACTTGTTGTTCAATAGTGTCGTCGTGTAATTGGGACCACTGAACCACTCCATCAGGTCTGAGGAAACTTCGACCCTGCGTCCCGCGAGACCACGGGTCAGTGACTTGTCCACGGTTAGGACGAGGTGTTTCAATCCGTCGGAATCCCGGGTCACGGTGACAACGCCGCAGTTCAGGGTGCTGGCGATAGGCGCTGCCGCGAACGGTGCGGAAACAGCCGCGAGACTGGCCGGTGCCGTGGACGACGATTTGGCAACACCGGTTCCGCTTAGCGCAATCGTGATACTACTTTCATTGGCGTCGTTGCTTGTGATCACGAGGTTCGCACTCTTCTTGCCGACGTTGCTAGGCCTGAAGGTCACCGTGAACTTCGCCTGGGTGCCCGGCTTGAGACTGGTCACGGCGAGCGTCGTCTTGGTGAAAGCGCTTGAACCCGAGAGCGATACCCCGATGTTTTTCAAAGTGCCCGTCCCGACGTTTTTGACAATGAATGTCTTGCTGTGAAGCAACTTTATTTCCACGGAACCGAAGTCGTTCTTCGCGCCATTGATCAGTTCCGGCGAGTAGGGCTCGCTCACGACAATTTCCGGCGCGTCAAATCCGCTTCCCGTGACATTGATGAGGAAAGAGGATTCGCTATCAGGATCGGTACTCTGAATGATGATCGAAGCATTTTTAACACCCGTGCCGGATGGACGGAAGGCGACTGTGAATGTCGTTGAGGCCCCGGGAATGAGGACGGGTTGGAGAGGCGCGGAAGGCGTGAAGTTCGCGGCATTGGTGCCGGATGATGATATACTTAGAAGATCCAGATTTGCAAAGCCGGCGTTACGAATGGTGAACGTCTTGGTGGAGGACGACGCCGCCCCGACGGCCCCATAATTGATCAGGGAATTGCCATCGGTAAGATCGGCACCAGACGGATATTCAACCGCAATGTCGGGCACCGGGGCATCTCCCTGAAGATCGATATCAAACGGACTTTCGTCAGGATCATTGCTGGCGATATGGATTGATGCATGCTGCATTCCCGCAACAACCGGGGTAAAATTCACGGCGAAGGTGGTGGTCCCACCCGGGGCGACAGTGGTCTGCGCGGGCTGGTTGAATTTAAAGCTATTGATGTCCACGCCAGTGCCAGTGATCACCAAATTGCGCAGATCGGAGGACCCGTTATTCCGGATCACAAAAGTCGTGGCAACCCGCGGAAATGCGCTGAAGTCCACCGTGGACACACCATCGACCAAAACGGTGCCGACAGGTCGCTCCACCGAGATGTCGGGGGCAATGATGACATCACCCAGTTCATAAGCTCCCAATTCCAAGGTGTCATCCTGAACCCGCGCAAAGCCGGCGGCATCCATGGGAATGACTTCCGCGGTGTTGGCGTCATCATCGAGATCGAAGGTGTCTTTTGGCAAAAAGACCAGAGAACCCACGCCGGCCGCAGGGGTTCCCGGCAACAACCGAAGACCATCATCCGCCGTTCTCCAGAGTCCGTCCGCACCCACTGGCAGCGCCGCATTGACGAATTTCGGATCCAACTGGATGAAGGTCCGGTCGGTGGTGCCGAAATCCACATTGGCACCTAACGCGGAGCCAACCGCCACCGCATAGAGTCCCTTGACGATATTCAAAGTTTCGGTGGAAGGAGTGGGATAAAGACGATTGGAAATCCGGGCTCTCCCGCTGACATAGATCAGTTTGTTCTGAGCGAGAGCGGGCGTGCCGCCGGTGTCAGTGCCGAACCAAAAGATATTACTGATTAGGTTCACACTGCCGGCGCAGGAAAGCGCACCACCGGCACCGGATGTCCGATTGTCCAAGAACGTGCTATTGGTGACAGGGAGAACGGATCCAACCGCAGCATAGATAGCACCTCCCAGAGCTACTCCCGTAGATCCGTTCACGCCGTTTTCGGTGAAGGTGGAATTGACTAAAGTTGACGTGTTCTCAACATACACGGCACCACCAAGGGAGCTTGGCGACTTTGTGCCACCAGCAGGGGTGACTGCTGACAGCGTGTTTTTGGAGAAAGAGCAGTTTGCCAAGGCAACCTGACCTGCAATGGCTCCGCCCGAAGAAGCGGCGGTGGCGAGTGGGGGAGGATTTCCGACAGCCGCACGAGCGGATGTCGTGCCTCCGTTGTTGGAGAACGTGCAATTCGACGCGGTGACCGCCCCCGAAATTGCTCCGCCTCTCGCAGTGGCGCTCGAATCGCTCGAGGAAGAGAACACTGATGTGGATGACGTGAGGTTGCCGTCGAAAATACAGTGATCTGCGGTGACGTCCCCGGAGATAGCCCCACCCGTAGCGGAAGAGGTGCTTCCAAGGTCCAATGAGTGAACGGTCACCGAATTGTTGGCAAACAAGCAATGGCTTGCGGTGACATTGCCATTGATTGCGCCACCGGAGCAGCCGGAACTGAACAGCCAGTGGTGATCCTGTTTGTTCACATACAAAAGGTGTTCGTTGTTGGCAACGTTGTTGGAGAACGTGCAATTGGTGGCCACCACGTTGCCCGAAACGCCGCCACCGGATTCGGCAGCAAGGCAGTTGGAGATCGTGCTATTGGCCAAGGTCAGGGTGCCTGATTGAACCAAGCAACCGCCCCCTTGGTTGTAAGGAGCGGCGTCACCATTGGCGCGCCCCCTATCGACGGTCACCCCGTCGAGAGTGCAATTCCCCTGAAGGACCAAGACATGTAGAGACCAATAGCGGGAGTATTCCGGTGACACCGATTCGGACCAGATCTCACCGGAGAGGATGGTTGGGTTTGCCTCCGGATCACGCTGGCCGAAGCTGGTTTCGTTACCAACAAAGCCTCCGTAAAGATTCACTTGATTCAAGATAAAGTATTGCTCGCGATCGCCGAAGAAATAATTGGCTCCATCGTCCGGGTAATAGGTTCCCTTGGCCAGATAGACCACGTCACCGGGGACAGCGACTCCCAAAGCATCCTGAAGAAACGTGTATGACGTGGCCCATGTGGTGCCATTGCCGCTGGTGGCATTCGCCGCGTTGACGTAGATGGTTTTCGCATCTGCGGCGACCGAAGACAAAACTGCCGCTGCCAAAAGCGCCACCTTGCGAATCCGGCTGGCCTGCGGCAGCAAACTCATCCATTGATCCAAAAACCGTTCTCCTCCCGACGCGTTACACACTATCATGCAGGGTGGGTAACAGATTGATTTTCCACCCGCAAACAAAATTCTTCGAAAATCCAATCGCCCGATTTCCGGCCATATTGGTGAGGATTTTTGCAATGAAATGGCGACCCGGCGATGGGCTGGATCAGCACAAATCGGGATCTTGCATCGGCGGCCGTGATGCGACTGCCGTGATCAGGTTGATGCCGTCTTACTTGAGGCGGATGTAGCGCTTCACGTCGCGGCTGACCGGCGTGTTGTCACGGACTTTGAGGATCGTGGCGTCGTCGATCAGGATGGTGGTGTGCTTTTTCCCGCTGAACCAATCAAGCAGGTTCGGCGAGACTTCGACGGTACCCACGGCAGCGTTTCCAGCCTGCTTGGTGACAGTCAGGGCAAGGTATTTCCGACCTTGGAAAACCTCGACGGTGGTGACTGGCGGAAGTTGGCTGACCTTCGCGGTTGACCGACTCGTCACGGCAGTAGCCAGCGCTTGGGCCGGACTCATCGAACCTTTGGGAGTCCCGTTGCCCGAGAAGTTGAGATCGAACGGACCCGACTTCTCGTCATTGCTGGTGATTTCGATCCGGGCTTTCCGCTCGTGACGGGCTGTGGGGTGGAAGGTGACCGTGAAGGTGGTGGATGCTCCGGGGTCCAGCATGGTCCGACCCGGCGCACTAATCACAAAGTCCCCCTTGCCGGTGCCGGCTTTGGCAATTGCCAGGTTGCGCAAGGATGCGGAGCCTTGATTCTTGATCGTGAAGGTCTTGGTCTTGCCGTCCGATCCGACGACCGCGTCACCGAAGCCAATGGTCGCTCCGCCATCCTTGAGTTTGGAGCCGTCCGCTTGGAAAACCTCGATTTTTGGAAGCCCGAGACCGGTGCCGTCGAGCATGATGTCAAAGGTGTCTTCATCCTCGTCGTTGCTATGGATCCGGATGCCCGCCGTTAGCGGACCGATCTGGGTCGGCGCGAAAACAAGATTGAAGGTGGTGCTTTCTCCGGGATTCAGTGCGGTCTGTTGCAAGGATTGGACGGTGAAATCACTAGGGTTCGCGCCCACCTTGGTGATCTTGAAGCCGAGGAGAGCGGCTTTCCCCACATTCTTGATGGTGAAGGTCTGCGCCGCGCTGGATGATCCGATGATCACGTCGGGGAATGAAACCTTTGACTGCCCATCCACCAAATCCTTGGCGTTGCTGTTTCTCACGGCGATTTCCTGGGTGGTTTCCGGCCATGCCACGCCGTCCAGCCAAGCGCTATCCTTGCCGCCCGCGTAACTGTCATCCTTTTCATAGGTCCATTTGAAAGTGTGCTTGCCGCTGGAAACCGGGAAGGTGGCGAAGGTCCAGCCGATCTTCCCCGTGAGTCCTGGTTTGGAGCCTCCAGATGGAATTACTTGCCGCACGTCGTCGATGTAGAACCTGGCGAAATCATACCCCTGCTCGGAGGAAACCTTCATGTAAAAACTCACATTGCCTGCCTTGAAATTGGAGCGATAAGCCACGGCCGCCGTGCGTCCGTCGCCCGGATCCTTGGAAACCAGGCAAGCGGCACCTTCATAGGAGGTGCTTTTGGTGACCTCCCAGAAAGTTGCGGCACCGGACGGCCGATACCAACCATAGGGCATCACTCCCCCGGCCGGGAAAGTCGTGTCATTGATCTCGAAAGGCGCATCGCTGGAATCAAAGACAGGCACGGGATTGGAAACCGAGCTGATCTGGACGAAGTAATCACTTCCGCCTTTGAGGGTGGCAGGGACCGACCAATTGAAACGGCCGTCATTTGGCTCATTCGAAGCGATGACCGAATTGAAAACTCCGCCCTTGTAGAGGTCGATCTTCACATTGCCGGCGATGTTGGCCTGCCACGTCACCTCCAACTCGGAGTCGGTATAGATCACTTCCCCGCCATTCGGTTTGCTCACGATGATCGTGTTCGGCGGAACCCCGCCGAACAAGACGGAGGTGGATGGACCTGCGGCGGTGAGCACCTGGACTTTCACGGCCGACTTCGTCCCATCCCACCAATGGGCGTCGGGCGTGGTATTGTCGTCGAACTTGGGGTTTGTCAGATCGAAATAATCCGAGGAATCGCCACGGTTCAGGTTGTTCTCGAGATCCATGCGTCCGTCGGCTTGCTCGACGGCGACTTCATAATGAGCACCGCCGGTCAAATTGCCATCGACGGTTTCGTCGATATGCCAGATGACGATGCCCTTGTCGTCGGAATATTTCGCCCATTTGTCACCCTCGCCGCGGTTTTCCACGATGAAGGATTCCGTGGTCAAGTCCGGATTGCGGAGTTGATAAGCGACGTTGCCTGTCGTCGGCAGACTGGCCGTCTTGAATTCCCCCGGAGTGATTTGCGTGATATTTCCCCAGCCGATGATGTCCTTGAAATACGCATTGAGAGGCGACGGAGTTTTGCCGCCATTGAGGTAATTCCCGGAGCCCATGAGGCAATGTTCGCCCACTCCCTCGCCGTAGGGAAAGCTGGAGTAGATGTCCGGATAGCCGAGAATCAGGTGTCCATTCTCGTGGCAGAACGTGCCGATGACCGGGGAACTGTTCGCGGCATTGGTGATCTGGAATTTATCGATAAACACCGGCTTGGATGCGGTGCCCACACTGATCGGAGCGGCCAGGCTCCATTGTTGCGGCCAAAGTCCGTTGGCCCACACGCCGGAATCGGGACCGGCGAAAAACACATTGGTGGCAAGGGCATGGTTACTGGTATCCGTCGTCAATCCGGTGAAGTCGAATCCCGAGGCTTTGAGAACCGCAACGGCGTCGGTGATCAGAACGCGGCTCGCGTCACCGCGCAGGTTTTTGTTGGCCGGGTAGTCGGAGAAATTGTAGTAATTCCGGGCCTTGGGGACGGTGATGATCTGGGTGACGTTTTGGGTGTAGGTGAGTTTTCCCATTGACTGGTCATAGAAATAATCCCGCACGGAACCGCTGTTGCCGTCATCCGCGTAACCGACTTCATTGCAAAACCGGATGATCTTGCTCCGCGTGGCCGGGAAGTTCACAGGATCCGCGCCGGTGGTTTTGGTATCGTCGGGAAACTGGACCAGAATCGTCAACCCCGTCTTGTTGCCGGTGACGGGCGCCGCTTGGATTTTGTCCGCTGCGGCCGCAGCTCCACGCAAGGCGGGTCCATTCGCAGCAGCCCGGACTTGGCGGACCGCACGCACGCGCTGACTCCACCGCAATTGACGATCCCCGTCGAATTTGGCGTGATTCGCCTGGATCATTTCCAAGATTTTCGCCTTGGGACGCTCGAGATGTTGCGCTTGGCCTGCCGGGGCCGGCTCATCGGCCAAGGTCGCCGATGGCACGAACGAGCTGCCATCGGCGGATAGCTCCGCGTAATGATAGGCGTTGTCTGCGGGATTGCGCACCACGGTGTAGCCTGCCGGGGTCTCCGTGCGGGCGTAATATTCATCCCCGAACACCCGGAGTTCCAGCGTTGCCCCGCCCGGCTGAACCCAGGAGGTTGCGCGACCGTCAGGACCGTAAGGGGCGGCGTCCACCAATCCGGGAAGACCAGCTAAAAAAGCGAATAAACAAACCGGCTTGAGGATGTTGGATTTTTTCATGTCATCAAATTGGAAAAGCAAGCACCCCGTTTTCCTAACCAAGGATGGCGGAGGTGAAACGATGGCAGCACCAAAGTCGAGCGATCATTTTTCATTTACCATGCCAAAGTCAACTCATGATCGAACGGGTTTTTCAGGAACGTCCGTAACCCCCGTTTTTGTTGCAATCCGGGTTTGCCAGCCAACCCTGTCTGTCCGGTCGCCACCAGCTTGGTGCGAACGCCGAGCAAATGATCGTCGGCCGCCACGGCGGATTCGCGGATCGCGTCCGCGCGAATTGGGAATGGGCGGTCAAACTGCCGGCTGCGCTCGATCCCGCCAGCGTGGGTCCGCTGTTCTGCGGCGGGATCACGGTGTTCGCGCCGATCATTGATTTCGGGGTAAAACCCACGGCCCGCGTCGGCGGACTCGGCAGCGGCGGGCTGGACGTCAACGCCGCGCTCGACCACCTCCGCGCGGGCAAGGCGAGACATCGGGTCGTCCTGAAAAACTAACCGGCAAATAGAGGACGACGCCCATAAGCGCCTCACTTAGCGCGGCAAGAATCGGAATAGTGTTTCTTGGAGCTATGAAAAACCCCCGTCGCGGCGAGGCCGGACGGGGGTGAGTTGATAGGATTCGGATCAGGCTTCCCCGGTCTTTTCCTGCGGCTCGTCAAAGCTATATTTGGCTTCGAGATCGACGACGGTTTCGGCGACCGCCGCTGGAACGGCTTCGGCTTCCGGGGCGATGGTCTCGACAATGGTCGCGATGACCGGCTCGGCGGCGACGACGGCGGCGGCCACAACCGCTGGAGTTGTGGAAGCAAGAACGACGCGGGTCGGCTCGCGCTCGTCGCGACCTTCCATGTCCTCACGCTCGTCCTGGCCTTTGGATTTGGCACCGGAGACGGTCATTTTGCGGCCCATGAAGGGTTGGTCGTGGAGCACTTCCACGGCACGCATCGCTTCGTCCATGCGGAGCATTTCCACAAACCCGTAGCCCTTGGAGCGGTGAGTGCTGCGGTTGTAAACGATCTCGATGTTGCGCACGCCGCCGATGCCTTTGAAGAGCTCCTGGAGGTCTTGTTCGGACACGTCATAGGACAGGTTGCCGACGTAAACGCGGGTGGACTCGACGCTTTTTGGATCGCCGCCACGGGGGCGATCATTGTTGCGCGGGGCACGTTCCTTGGGCTGGCGCTCGCCTTCCGGGCGGGGTTCGCGGGGTGGACGGGGCTCGCGCGGCTCGCGGACCTCACCTTCGCTAGAACGGGCGTTGCGAGTGTTGGACTTCGGTGCGCGCTCGCCGCTTGGGAACGGCGTGGACTCGGGCTTGCGCTCGGCACGTTCGGAACGCTCAGGGCGCTCGCCGCGGGCGGGCGGTGTGGGTTCCTTGTAAAGGCCGATGGCGCTGAGGATTTTTTGCCACAGGGTCTTTTTGACCGGAGCGTAGGTGCGTGCCGGACGTGGAGCTTGCGGGCGGAATTCCTCGGCGCGGTTGCTGTTCTCGCGGCCACCGGAGTGGCTGCGGTCGTTGCGTGGGCCGCGTTCGCCGCGGTCTCCACCACCGCTGCTGCGGCGGCCTTCGTTGTTGTTGCTGTTGCGGTTGGAGCCTCCGCGTGAGCGGCGGCGACGGCTGTCTCCCGAATTGCGGGAATCGTGTGTTGCGTTGGTTGACATGGTGTCAGTGGGGTCATGGTTTCAGGCGGCCCGGCGCGGCGAATTCCGAAGAATCCGGCAATGCTGGAAGGACCTCGTGCTGACCGGCATGACCCCGACAATCCGGCTTTTTGGTGCCGGGGTGAAGTTCCGCAGCTTGCGGAAGGAGACTTCACCCGTGTCGGAACAAGCCAGCTTGCGCCGCCGCCCGTTGAGGCAGGTGTTCCGGGAGTCCTAGTCGCAGGCCGATTTCACGACCCGGAGAAATGGGGTGAATCTGTAGGCACTCGGCCGGATGCGGGCGTCGGAGGTAGGAAATACCTGCTCGCCGGGGA
>JANMJJ010000079.1:0-1870 GCA_031371325.1 Akkermansiaceae bacterium
GCTTCGTTTTCGATGGCGGTCTGCGCGGCCTTGCGGCCAAACGTGTAGAAAACCGTCGGGGTGATGCCCAAGCCGAGCAGCGTGGAAGTGATGAGTCCGCCGACGATGACGACGGCGACGGGGTGGAGGATTTCCTTGCCCGGTTGATCGGCGGCGAGCACCAGCGGGATGAGGCCGATGCCGGCGGCAAGCGCGGTCATCAGCACAGGAACGAGCCGTTCCTTGGTGCCGCGGATGACCATCTGTTTGGTGAAGCTTTCTCCCTCGTGCTGCATGAGGTGCAGGTAATGGGAGATGAGCATGATGCTGTTTCTTGCAGCGACCCCGGCCACGGCGATGAAGCCGACGAGGGTGGCGATGCTGATGTTGTTCAGCATGATCCAGGTGAGCACCAGCCCGCCAACCATCGCTAGCGGGATGTCGCAGAGCACCTGGATGGCGAAGAACGGCGTGCGGAAATAGCCGTATAACAGGAAGCCGATCACCAGCAGGATCACGCCGGTGAACATCGCGATGCGCCGGGTGGCATCCTGCTGCGCCTGGAACTCGCCCTCGAACTTGATGAAGTAGCCTTCGGGCAATTTCACCTTGGCGGTCACTTCGCTCCGCAGACGCTCGACGAGGGTGGAGACATCTCTAACGGTCGGTTTGATCGCGAGTGCGAAGCGGCGCTGGCTGTCCTCGCGGAAGATGACATTGGGGCCCTTCGCTTCGCGCACATCGGCGACGAGCGAAAGCGGGACTCGCTGGCCGTTGCCCATGTCGATGGGAATCCGCGAGATTTTTTCAGGTGAATCCCGCCATTCCAGGGGCAGGCGGGTGACGAGGTTGACGGTGCGCTGGCCATCCCGCAGTTCGGCGATTTGCTTGCCGCCGATTAGGGCGGAGAGCTGCTCGTTGAGGTGGCCGGGTGCGATCCCGTAGGCGCGCGCGCGATCCCGGTCTGCCTCGATGCGGAGCTGGGGAATGGAGGATTGGACATCGAGCTTGGCGTCTTCGAAGCCGGGGATGGTCTTGCAAATGCCCTGGATTTCGATCCCTAACTTCCGCAACTCCTCAAGATCCGGGCCGAAAATTTTCACCGCAACGGGCGCGGAGACCCCGCTGAGCATGTGGCCGATGCGGTCGGCAAGCGGCCCGCCGACGACGGCGAAGACTCCGGGCACGGTTTTGAGCCGCTTGTTGATATCTGCTAGAATCACGTTGCGGTCGCGGCCCTCGCCCCTCGCGGTGCCTTCCGGTTCGCGGAAGTCCACGTCGAACTCGGCGGTGGAAACTGGGACGACGTGGTCGCCGCGTTCGGCCCGCCCAAGGCGTCGGCCCACCTTGCGGACTTCCGGCACTGATAGAATTTGCTGTTCGACGACGTCGGAAATCTTGTTCATTTCCTCGAGTGAGGTTCCAGGGGCGGAAGTGACTGCGACGAGCGCGGTCTCCTCCTTGAACTTGGGCAGGAAATCCTTGCCCATCTGTGGATAGAGCGAGAACGCGGCGATCACGATGACGGCGGCGAGCGCGAGTAGGAGATAAGGCTGGCTCAGGCCGAAGCGCAGCCAGACATGCTCCAGCAACCATTTCATCCCGCGGGTGACGATGCCGTCTTTATGCACGTGGCTCGCCTTGGGATTGAGCAGCAACGAGCAGAACACGGGAATCGCGGTGAGCGAGACGATGAAGGAGGCGATCATGGAAATGATCGTGGCAATGGCGATGGGGGCGAAGAGTTTGCCCTCGACGCCTGTTAGCCCGAGCAAGGGCAGGAACACTAGGATGATCAGGATGGTGGCGTAGAGGATGGAATTCCTCACCTCGCCGGAGGCACGTGCGATGACCTGCAGCCTCGGATGGGGATGCGGCAGCGCGGCATTTT
>JANMJJ010000083.1:0-7740 GCA_031371325.1 Akkermansiaceae bacterium
CGGCCAACTGGGCCGCCGCGAACCGCGCCGCCCACCCCGCAGTCAAGTCGGAGCACCCGCAAGCCGCCTGAAACCGGGCACCCTCGCCATCTCCGCTCAGTAAATCGAGCTCATTCAAACGGCGGACGCTCGGGGGCTTACGTTGAAAGAGCTTATGTGGGGACCGGAGGGCGGGAAAAAGGGGGTTTCGTGGTTTTCATTTTGAATCTAGGATTTGAACTCAGGATCGCTGCCAACTATCCTCATCCTTCAAGGTCCACCACCTCGGGAAACTTTCGCAACCAAGCACACCATGAAACTCCACACACTCTTTGCCACCACCCTGCTCACGCTCTGCCTAGGTGCCACCGCATACGCCAAGGACAAAGACAAAAACCTCCGCCTTCCGCTCTGTGTCCACATCGTCACCGGCGTCGATATGATCCGCGAACCGAAATCGGCCAAGCCCACCGTGATGAACATGCCCGTCACCATCGCCGATGGCGAGGCGATCATGAAACAGGTCAACGAAATCTGGGCACCCGCCGGAATCGAATGGGTCACCGACCCAGACGAACGCGGCGGCGGCATCGTGATTGATAAAGCAGGCGGCAGAAAACGGTCTGCTAAAGAACTAGAAGAGTTAGCTAAACTCGTCGTCGCCAGAGAGCGCGAGGAAGATACCGATTGCATGACCAAGGTCTTCCCCGCCCTTGCCGACCCCAGCAACAACGACAGCATCAAGCCCGACGGCACACGCGGCAAGGCCCGTAAACCCATCTACCATCTCTATCTGTTTCCCTATGTCGGCCAGACGCTCCAGGGAACTGCCAACCGCCCCGGAACATTCGCCGTCGTCGGCGTTTTCTCGGACAAGAGCCCTAACAAAGAGGGCCTTCCAAAACAGCGCCCCTTTATCATCCCGGCGAAAACCCAACCCGTGTTATCTCCCAAGAATTTCCCGAAAGATGGTGCCTTGTCTGCCACAATCGCCCACGAACTCGGCCACAACCTCAACCTCACCCACGAGGCAGATGGCATGGATGACAACCTCATGAAAGGCCACGTAAAACTCCGCTTGAGCCAACGCCAAATCGATATCGCCCACACCCAAGCCGAAAAAGGCCCGCTGGTCAGATAACGCCCCCCGGCACCATCTTCGGGGTCTTCGGGCCGTGGGAGTTGCTGACCGGATCAGCTCAGGACCGATACTTGCGCTTAAAATGGAGGGCTGCGGTGGACTTGGCGATGACGCCTTGGAGATACGCGACTTCCTCGTGGTCCAGATTGTGATCGACGGTGGCGAGCTTCTCGTGGGCGCGCTTGATGGCGGCCTCGGCGTGTTCCTCGTCGATGTCCGCTTCACCGAGGGCGCTGTCGGTGAGGACGATGACCTTGGTCTGGGTGACCTCGGCGAAACCGGAACCGATGGCGAGCGACTGGGTCGTGCCGTGGTAGGCATAACGGAGTTCGCCGGGTTTCAAGGCGGTTACGAGACCAGCGTGGGCCGGCAGGATGCCCAATTCACCGTCAGCTCCGGGCAGATAGACGTTGTCCACGAGGTCCGAGAAGATCTTCTTCTCGGGGGTTACGATTTCGAGTTGGAGGGGCATGGACGAGAAATTTGAAATTTGAGATCTGAGATTTCAAATCCTTAATCGCGCGGGACCGAGTCGATTCCGCCCTTCATGTAGAAGTTGCCTTCCGGCACGTCGTCGAGTTTGCCATCGAGAATTTCGGCGAAGCCTTTGACGGTGTCGGCGATGGAAACGAGGACACCGGGGACGTTGGTGAAAACTTCCGCAACGTGGAACGGTTGGGTGAGGAAACGCTGGATTTTGCGGGCGCGGAAGACGCTCATCTTGTCCTCGTCGGAAAGCTCGTCCATGCCGAGAATGGCGATGATGTCCTGAAGGTCCTTGTAGCGTTGGAGCACCTGTTGGACGCCACGGGCGACGCGGTAGTGTTCCTCTCCGATGATTTCCGGAGCGAGTGCCTTCGAAGTGGAAGCGAGCGGATCAACGGCCGGGAAGAGCGCTTGCTCGGCGAGCGAACGCTCGAGAACGACGGTGGCGTCAAGGTGAGCGAAGGTGTTAGCAGGGGCGGGGTCGGTCAAGTCGTCCGCAGGCACGTAAACGGCTTGGATCGAAGTGATGGAACCTTTGTTAGTGGAAGTGATTCGCTCTTGGAGACCGGCCATTTCCTCGGAGAGGGTCGGCTGATAACCCACGGCGGACGGCGTCCGGCCAAGGAGCGCGGACACTTCGGAACCGGCTTGGGAGAAACGGAAGATGTTATCGACGAAGAGCAGCACGTCCTGGTTGTCCTCGTCGCGGAAATGCTCGGCCATGGTGAGGGCGGAGAGGGCGACGCGGAGACGGGCACCCGGAGGCTCGTTCATCTGGCCGTAGCAAAGGGCGACTTTGGAGCCTTCCGTGAGGACGGGATTGCCGCGGTCGTCGAGTTTGACGTGGCCTTTTTCATCGCGCTCGGTGGCGATGACGCCGGACTCGATCATTTCCCAGTAGAGGTCGTTTCCTTCACGGGTCCGCTCACCGACACCGGCGAAGACGGAGAAACCACCGTGCGCTTTCGCGATGTTGTTGATGAGTTCCATGATGACGACCGTCTTGCCGACGCCGGCACCGCCGAACATGCCGCCCTTGCCACCCTTGAGCAGCGGGCAGATGAGGTCGATGACCTTGATGCCGGTTGGAAGAACTTCGGTGTTCGCGGATTGCTCGGTGAAGGAAGGAGCCGGGCGATGGATCGGCGAGCGGAAATTGATATCAGCGAGCGGCACGTTTTCGTCCACCAGATCGCCGGTGACGTTGAAGATACGTCCTAACACTTGCTTGCCGACAGGAACGGAAATCGGCTTGCCAAGGTCGGCCAGCGACATGCCGCGCTTGAGACCGTCGGTGGTGGACATGGCGACCGCACGCACCCAGCCATCGCCCAAGTGTTGCTGCACTTCGAGCACGAGTTTGGTATCCACGCCGTTGAGGACGTATTGGATTTCCAACGCGTTGTAAATTTCAGGCAGTTTGGTGGCCTTGGAGAAGTCGGCGTCGATGACGGCGCCGATGATCTGGACGATGGTTCCTTGGTTGCTCATGGTGGAGAGTGGGAGTTAAAAGTTAGATGTTAAAAGTTAGGGTCACTCCATCGCCTTCATGGCCGTGGTGATTTCGAGAAGCTCGGCGGTGATCGCGCCTTGGCGGAGTTTGTTGTATTCGAGCGTGAGTTCCTTGATAAATTTCTTCGCGTTGTCGGTCGCGGACTTCATGGCGACCATCCGTGCGGAGTGTTCGGAAGCGCGGGCTTCGACGAGGGCTTGGAAGACCCGGAAGTTGATGTAAAGCGGCAGGATCGCGCTCAACACATCCTTGGGGGACGGCTCGAAGAGGAAATCGTTGGTCGCGGTGGCGTCGCTATGATTCGTGGGCGGTTCGACCGGCAGAAGTTGGACGACTTCCGGTTGCTGGCTCATCGTGTTGACGAAGCGGGTGTAGGCGACTGTCACCTTGTCGTAGTTGCCATCGAGAAACTGCCTAGAAAGCAATCCGGCGATGGCACGGGCGTCGGCAAACGGAACCGGGTCTTTCACCGAGAAATCGGCGATCACGTTGCGGCCGAGTTTTTCCATCATGATACGCAACTTGCGACCGACGGTCACATAGTCCGCGTCCGCCGAAGTTTCCTTGCGGACCATCTTGGCGAGGTTGGTGTTGATCGCACCGCAAAGGCCCTTGTCGGTGGAAATGATCAGGACCAGTTCGCGGTTGCCGCTGCGCTTCTCTAGCAACGCGTGGGTCGCATCGCTGAAGCCTTCGCTGATGTCCTGGAGGACACCGTTGAGTTGCTTGGAATACTCGCGGCCGGCAAGCGCCTGGTCCTGCGCCTTCTTCATCTTGGCCGCAGCGACAAGTTGCATCGCGCGGGTGATCTGCGCGGTGTTTTTGACCGACTTGATGCGCCGGCGGATGTCGCGGAGGTTTGCCATGTTAGGAGATAGGTAGAGTCAAGAGTCCAGAATCAAGGAAATGGAAGAAACTTATTTCCAGGACTTCTTGAAGTCCTCGATGCCACCCTTGACGGCTTCGACCATGGCGGCGTCCTTCTTGAGGTCCGGCTTTTCGTTGCGGATCTTGTCGAGGAGGTCGCCCTTGCGGGTGTTGAAGAAGTCACCGAGCGCGGCTTGGAAGCGTTTCACATCAGCCACCGCGACGTCGTCGAAGTAACCATTCTGCATCGCGAATAGATAGATGGACTCCATCTCCATGGCGAGCGGGCTGTATTGGTTTTGTTTGAAGAGCTCGACGATGCGGGCACCACGATCGAGTTTCTTCTTGGTGGAAGCGTCGAGATCGGAACCGAACTGGGCGAAGGCTTGCAACTCGCGATACTGCGCGAGGTCGAGCTTGGTGGTGCCGGCGACGGACTTGATCGTCTTGGTTTGGCAAGCGGAACCCACGCGGGACACCGAGAGACCGACGGAAATCGCGGGGCGGATACCTTGATAGAAAAGGTCGGTTTCCAGATAGATCTGGCCGTCGGTGATAGAGATCACGTTGGTCGGGATATAGGCGGAAACGTCACCAGCCTGCGTTTCGATGATCGGCAGGGCAGTGAGCGAACCACCACCTGCGGCTTCGGATAGACGAGCGGAACGTTCGAGCAACCGGGAGTGGAGATAGAACACGTCACCTGGATAAGCTTCGCGGCCGGATGGGCGGCGAAGAATCAGCGACACCTGGCGATAGGCGACGGCGTGCTTGGAAAGGTCGTCGAACACGATCAAGCAATCCTTGCCTTGATCCATGAAATACTCGGCGATGGCGCAACCGGCATACGGCGCGAGATACTGCATGGCAGCGGCGTCCGAGGCGGAGGCCGAAACGATGGTGGTGTATTCCATGGCACCGGCGTCATCGAGGATCTTCTGGATCCGGGCGACGTTGGATAGCTTCTGGCCGATGGCGACGTAGATACAATAGAGCGGCTTGTGGTTCTGCAGTTTGCCTTGCTCGGCAGCCTTGTTTTGCAGGGCTTGGGAAATGATGGTATCGACCGCGATGGTGGTCTTGCCGGTGGCACGGTCGCCGATGATGAGCTCGCGCTGGCCGCGGCCGACGGGGATCATGGCGTCGATCGACATGATGCCGGTTTGGACGGGAACACTAACGGACTTCCGCTTGATGATGCCCGGCGCGATTTTTTCCATCGGATAGTGGGCGGCGGCGGCGATGTCGCCCTTGCCGTCGATGGGAGCACCGAGGGCGTTGACCACGCGGCCGAGAACGGCTTCACCGACAGGAACGGAAAGGAGCTTGCCGGTCGTGCGGCACTCGGCGCCTTCTTTCACTGCTGCATAATCGCCGAGGAGTACGACGCCGACTTCGCTTTCTTCAAGGTTGAGCGCCATTCCGGTGACACCGCCACCGAACTCGATCATTTCGTTGAGCATGACGTCTGAGAGGCCTTCAACCTTGGCCACGCCGTCGCCGACCTGGCGGACGGTGCCGACATTGGATTTTTTGACGGACGACGTGATGCCGGCGATCTGTTGTTCGAGTTCCTGGAGGATGCTGCTCATGGCAAGTATTCAGTTTTCAGTTAAAGTTTTCAGCAAAGATAAAATCGTTAGAATGCCTCGGCGAGGCGGTCGAGGCGGCCTTGGACGGAGCCGTCGAATACATCGTTGCCCACGCGGATGCGAAGGCCACCCAAGAGGGCAGGGGTGATCTTGTATTGGAGGATGAGGCCGGCGCCGTATTGCTTTTCGAGGCCGGAGACCACCCGCTGGCGGGTGGAGTCGTCCATTTCCACGGCGCTCTCGACGGTCACCTCGCGGCGCTCAAGTTCGAGGCGGGTTAGGCGCTGGAGTGCGGCGAGGATGGCGGTGAAATCGCGCGGCTTGGCCTCGACCAAGCGGGTGATCACGTCGCGCAATTTCGACTCGTCGAACCGTCCACCCGTCTGGCAGAGCCCAAACAAGCGGCGGGCGGCAGCGGCGGCGGTCTTGGAAATTTTCATGACAGAAAGGAAGCGGAAATGGGGTGATCAGCCTTCGACCCGGGCGAGCGCGTCCTCGTTGATGCGCTTCTGGTCGTCGGCGGTTAGAACCTTGCCGGTCACTTGGGAAGTCGTCGCCACCACCAGGCGGCCGAATTCGCGCTTGAGCTCGGCGACGAGGCGTTCGCGGTCGGCCTTGGCGGCGGCTTCCGCTTTCGCTAGAATCTGTTGGGCGCTGGAAATGGCTTCCTGGGCTTTTTGCTCGGTGAATGAAGCGGCACCTTGCTTGGCTTCGGTGACCATGCGGACGGCTTCGTCATTGGCCTTGGCAATGGCGGTTGCGGTCGTTTGCACGGAGTCGGCGAGCTGGCGCTCGATGAGCTTGATCTTGTCCTCACCGGCGATGATGCGGGCGCGACGTTGTTCGAGCATCGTTAGAATCGGACCGAACGCGAACTTCTTCAGAACGAACAGCACGACCAGAACATTGAGGATCTGCGCGATGAGGAGCGGCCACTCGACACCAAACGTCTTGGCGATGGCTTCGAGTGGATTGCCGGAACTTGGCGCGGCTTCGGCAGCTACTGCAAGAACGTTGGTGATATCGAACATGGCGCTTTGAACTGGAATGAAACGGGAAAAGAAGGCGAAGGCGAAAGGGTGCCGGCGGGAGTTAGTCCCGCCGGCATCGGATGATTAACCTTTGACAAGAGCGGCAACGAAGAAGGCACCTTCGACGAGCGCTGCAAGAATGATGGCGATCGTGAGGATCGCACCGGATGCACCCGGGTTGCGGCCGGTTGCTTCAGCGGCTTTGCCGCCGATGAGGCCAATGCCAAGGCCGGCGCCGATTGCGGCGAGGCCGGCTGTTGGGTTGCCAGTGAGTTCCGCGAGATGCGAAGCGATGTGGATGATGTTCATGATGTTGGTTGCTATTTGTTGTGTTGTTTAACCGTTCCCCACGAGTTGCTCATGGTCGGGACGGGAAAGTTTTTAGTGGGCCTCCTCGTGATGGTCATCCCCGTGGTCGCAGATCAACTGCAGGAAGACGGCGGTAAGAAGCATGAAGACGAGCGCCTGGATCAGACCGACAAGCATCTCGAGGAAGTAGAATGGCAGGGCCGGAAGGAACTTGAGGTAAGGGTTTTTGACCATCCCCATCATCATTTCCAGCATGTTTTCGCCGGCAAAGACATTGCCGAAAAGCCGGAACGACAGCGCCACCGGCCGCAGCAGGATCGAGAACACTTCGATGATTCCAACGAGGAAGAAGATCACGATCATCAGGACCTTCATGAAGCCGCTGAACTCCCCTTTCGGCGCGAAGATGTGCTTCAAAAATCCGACCGGGCCATTTTCGGTGAGCGCCCAGTAGAACCAGAGCACCGTCGCGACCACCGCCAGCGCCGCGGTCATGTTGAGGTCGGCATTGCCTCCCCGGAGCCAAGCGCTGAAACCGTGATGACCGTGTTGGTCAACCGTCTCCCAGCCGATCGTACCGACGCCGGGAAAAAGGCCGATCCAGTTCGAGCAGAGAATCAGGATGAAAACCCCGCCGAAGAACCAGAAGGTCCGTTTGACGAGGTGGGAGCCAAGAATCCCCTCGAGGAAATTGTAGAGACTTTCAACGACCCACTCGGCGAAATTCTGGAAGCCGCGGGGGATCATCGCAATCTGATGGGTAGCGATCTTCGCGAACAGGATCACCAGCAGCGCCGCCACCCATGACATCACCATCGAGTT
>JANMJJ010000085.1:0-31907 GCA_031371325.1 Akkermansiaceae bacterium
CCAAGCCGCCTGAAACCGGCCATCCTCGCCGCCACCGCGCATCGAATCGAGTCCATTCGCACGGCGGACACTCGGGTGCTTACCATGGAACTCCGCTCGCTCTACGAGCATCTCCAAGCCGGAATCCTGGAACTCATCGAAACCCTCGACGAACTGCGCGCCAGCCCGGATTACGAGGTGTTCCTGTTCGCCGAGAAAGACGCGGCGGTGATCGACAGCATCACCGCCGCGCAGCGGGAGGAACTGGAGAAAGAGATTGAGGAATTGAAAGCGGAAGCCCGTGCGGGGAAGAGAGAAATCGAGGAGTTGGTGGGAAGCTCGCCGTTTTAGAAGAAGACTCGGAGCGAGACGCTCCGGAGACGGTCTGCGGCGAGACGCCGCAGCGACGCAGAGCGGGCGGAGGAAGTGGAGAAACTGGCGGGAGAAGTGCCGTTTTGAGAAGGCTGAAAATTGGGTGATTTCATTCCCTCCAAGGATTGAAAATCTTCACATCCTCAGGAAAATCAGCGGTGTTGCGCGTGACCACGGTGAGTTGATGCACTAGCGCGGTCGCAGCAATGAGACTGTCCATCACGTCCATATTGAACCCTATAGCCTCGTGCTTGACGTAAAGTTTTCCCCAAGACTTCAGGGTCATCGTATCAAGCCCTAGAATTTGCTCGGTGAAGTCGCTTTCCAATCCATCCGCCCACCGGACAAGCCCTCGTTTCCGCTTACCTTCCGGCAAGCGATGCAGCCCTTTCCAAATCTCGCCCAATGACACGCTGGAAAGGAAACATTCGTGAGCATGGGCTTCGATCCATGCTAACACCGTTGCTTCGGGATGCTTGGCGGTGGCCTCGCAAACCACATTGGTGTCCAACAGGTATTTCATACGCCATCACTCGAAATTGACTTTCCGGGCGATCTGTTTCGGACGTTTGCCAAGAAGCGGTGCCAGATCCTCCGGACATGCGCGCAATGCGGCGGCCAATGACCTTCGGGGAGCCAGACTCCGCTGATACTCCTCTGCCGAAATGATCACCACTGCCGGTTTCCCATGCTTGGTCACCGTCTGTGCACCCTTTGAGATCACCGTTTCCACAAGTTCACTAAAGTGGCTTTTGGCCTCCTGCAATTGCCATACACGTGTCTGCATGGGAGAGCCATAGCACCGGAGTTCTGACCCGTCTAGTCAGAATCTTGCCCGATGAAATTGAAGAGGCGACCGGGGCGACATCGAGCTGTTGGAATGCATCGCCAAAGACCCGCAGGCGTTCATCCGCCGACAAGGCTGGGCCAGCGTTTCCCTCGACGCCGAGCGCGGCATCAAGGAACTGCGGTCGCTCTACGAGCACCTGCAGGCGAGGATTCTGGAAATGATCGAGACGCTGGACGACCTGCGGGCGAGCGCGGAGATGGAAATCTTCCGGGAAGTGGAGCAGGACGAGAAAGTCATCGACCAGATCGCCGCCGCGCAGCGGGAGGAACTGGAGCAGGAGATCGCCAGCTTGCAGGCTGCCGGGAAAACAATCACGCGTGCGCCATGCCGAGGACCAGCACGATCACATAGGCCAGCTTGCAAGCGAGATGGAGACACTGGTCGGTCACGTATCCAAACTTGCCTTCGCCTTTTCCGAGATCAATCAGCCAGTGCAAACAAAGTTCCGTGGCACCGAGGAGCGCACTTCCCGAGACGATCCAGACTCCGCCGGCCTGGACAAGTGAGTGAGCCGTCAGAGAAATGATCCATTCCGAAGGCATGCTCGCCTGGTCCCGGCGCTTCATGCGGGCCAGATAGTCCCCCTGAAGCGGAAAATCCGCGAGCGCATGCGCGATTGCGAAAGCGAAAAACAGGGCGAAGGGGCCGGAATGGGAAAGAATGTTCACTCGCGGGCTTTCCAGAAATCATGAAACGACGCCTTCTCCTCGGAACTAACGGTCGCTAATTCTGGGAGAGGGGAGGAGGAATTCATGGGCTATCTGCCGGTGATGTTGAAGGGCCTGGCGCACCATGGCCAGTCGGAAAATGTCGGGACCGAAAATCCCGCTGGTCTGCCTGCAACGACGAGGCTCAGCGGCCATCATTTAACGCTCACTTCTTGATCATGGTGTACACTCCGTCCCAAGATTCAGGAGGGTGTTCCACCATATCGCTGGAGCGTTTCACGAAGAGATCGGTCAAGAAATCATCCATGCCCTCCGCCATGGCTTGTTGAAAGAGTGGCAGGGCTTCGCCAAACCGGCCTTGGCGGTAGCAGCGCATTGCTTCCTCGAAGTGTTCCAAGCCCGGTGGGGGAGTCATTTCATGTGGCCCCAGCACGGTGAATACCTCGACGGGCTTGGTTTTGCCCTTCACGCGGACGAGGTCCACCGAGCGGCAGATGAAGCGGGGTGCCACGCGTTGCTGCACCACATCGCTGATCAGCAGATCGACCCCATACTCCTTGGTCGCGCCTTCTAACCGCGATCCCAAGTTCACGCAATCGCCGATAGCGGTTAGTTCCGCCCGTTCCTGCGAGCCGATTTCCCCGACCACCGCCTCGCCTTGGTGAATCCCGATCCCGATGGTCAACTCAGTGATCTTCCTTTCGCGCCACCTCTCATTGAGAATCGCGAGTTCCGTGCGCATGGCCAGGGCCGCGTCCACTGCCAGGCGGGCATCGTCCGCAAGTTCCGCTTCCCGCGAATCATTGCGGAAGCGTCCCCATACGGCCATCATGGCATCTCCGATGAATTTATCGACAGCGCCCTTCCGTTGAAAAACGACCGCCACCATGCGCTCGAAATACTCGTTGAGCTGCGTCACCATTTGCTGGGCGGTCAACTGTTCGCTCATGCTGGTGTAGCCGCGGATATCGGAAAAGAGGATCACGATGCAACGGACGGCCCCTTGCCGGATCGAGTGGTAAGTCTCCGGGTGCTGGACGATCTGCTCCGCGACATCCGGAGAATGGAAGCGCATGATGGAGCGTTTTAGTGCCTGCTTTTGGCGCTGCTCCAGCAGGAAGTCATAGGAGAATCCGCAAATGCCGATCAGCCCGAAGGCCAGCGTCGGGGTGCTGGCGTTGACCACCAACGCGGCGTGGTTGAACAACAACATCTGACAGACCATGGCGAGGATCACTACCCCGAACAGGATGCCAGTGGCGAGGACCGGTCGTTGAAATCGCGAAATCAACAACCAAGCCAAGGCCGACGCTGCGGCGATCAACACCGGCGAAAACCACGGTGGCATCCCACGCAATAACTGCCTGGCTTTCGCGGCGGCGTAAACATGCGCATGAATCCTGACCCCGGCGATTTTACCCACGGGCGTCGGGTGAAAATCCTGTTGCTGGCGCGCCACGGTCCCCAGAAAGATCGTCTTGCCGGCGAAGCGCTTGCCGAGGCCATAGTTACTCTCCCAGATCGAGGGGACGAAGATTTCGTGCAGGGAAATGGGCTCGTAATTCGCCGGATCGCCAAACCGGACATAGTGGAGCTTGGAATCGGTGGGCAGGCGTTCGCCCATGTTTTGGGATAACAGGGCGGAGGCGGCGAAGGAGTGCAGGGTTCGCTCGGGGAGCGCCGGATCTTGGGAATAATGAAAGCGCGTTTCGCGAATCACCCCGTCCGTGTCCGGCCAGTATGAAACAAAGCCGATGCGCTCATCTGCGGGCCACTTTTGCGCAATGAGTCCTTCGAACGGAAGTTCAACGCTCTCACGTTGGCCGTTTTGAACTCCTTGGGAGATCAAATCCGCAGCGAGGATGACGTGCGTCCGGTATTTTTCCAAACATCGGTGCAAGACCTCGTCACCTTCGGGGTGGGGGCCGGAAGGTGCCGGAAACATCAGATCGATCACCACGGTCTTTGCACCTGCGTCCACCAACCGCGCGATCACGTGGGCATAGACCTCGCGCGACCATGGAAAAACCTCGTTCATCAATTGGAGCGGGCGAGACCCTTCGATATCTTCGGGAAAGGCGGACGAGTCCTGCAAGGAGAGGCTGGCCTCATCGATGCCCAGCACGACCACGTCAGGGTCCGCCGGAGTTTTTGCGCCGAATGTATGGATGAAATCGTAAACCTTCCATTCGAGAAGTTGGAATGGCTGTGAACTCGCAATCGCGAGCGTCCGATAGCCCGGCAGAGGTTGCTGGTCTCCGGACGGCGGTCTGGTCCAGTCGTCGAGATGCCTTGCCATCATCACCGCGCCGCCGATCACCATGGCAATCGTTGCGAGCACCAAACTACGTTTTTCGCGGGTTGTCCCCCGGAACAGGCGGCTCCTCATGGGCTTAGTTGGAACCCGCCCCCCGATCCGTCAATCGTTTTGTTGGTTCGATCGGTGCCGGAAAGGACTTGAGCCGTCCGACGTGTTATATCAGTGAAATTTTAGTCTGGCTGGGCCTGATAACGGTTTGTAGTCTCCCGCGCTGTCTCTCCATTCTTCAAATCCATGAAATTTTCGCCCTGCTGTCCTATCGCTATCTTGGCACTGGTGACCACGCTACCTTCGGGGGGAGTCCAACCCACCGATCTCACCCGCTTGGGGGAGGGAATCCGGCCACTTCCCATACCCCGTTTGCTTGACGAGCCCCCCCCCGCCGAACTCGGAGTGGTGGATGAGAATGACTTTGCTCCGGAGTCCCCTGGTGACGATGACATCGGCCAGCAACTGATCCTGAAAGATGCGGAACGGGAGCGTTGGCTCAACGCGCAAGTGGATACCTTTTCGTTCTGGGCCGACAATCCGGCCAATCTCTCCGACGGCGGCGATGAAGATGTCTTTTGGGGCAGCCAGATCAGTCTTGGAGCACAGCCCCGCCTGGCCGAACGGCTTTATCTTGATGCGTTCATCAGCCAGCAGTTGTACCGGTATAGTGAAAACAGCTTCCTCGACTATGAATACTTGCAGGCCAGCCTCGGCTTGATCTATATGCAGCCCCACCTCTCCGACTCTATCATCTTCATGCAGGGGCAATTTGGCCGCACGACCAGCGATAACTTCGGTCAAGGTGTACTCAATAGCTTCTCCATCCTTGGCGGCATCCAGAAAACCGTGCTTTTCGACCGTCGCAATAGTCTTTACGTGAATCTGATGGGGGATTGGGATGTCGCAAGCGATGTGGACAACCTCGAACATGCCGAATACATCGCCGACGTGACCTATCGATTCAAGATCATGCGCGATCTGGTTCTATCCGCATCTTACCGCTTCACTTGGTTCGATTACTACAATGTGGACCGCTCCGATGGGCTGAACATCGCGGGAGTTTATCTGACTTATTCGCCGTATAAATGGATGAATATCTATGCCGGAGGCACCTTCAACTTCAATGACTCAAACGTGAGTGCGTTTGATTATCAATCCACCAACCTAGGTGGCGGGCTGGGAGTCCAGATTCGTTTTTAACTTACCAAACCAACCATCATGAAGACTTCAATACGATTTATCCTCTGGTTGTCAGGCTTCGCCGCCGGCTCCGCGTCTGCGGCTCCGCTAAGTGAAGGTGAACTCACCAAGGTGATCAACGATGTCAAAGTCGTGCCGGTGGAGGCCAGCCCGTTCGCCGCGAAACCGGGAGCCCGGATCAGCGGTCGCACGGCCGTTTCGACCGGTGCGCAATCGCGGGCGGAACTCCGGTTTACCGACAATACGCTCACCCGCTTGGGGGCCAATTCCATTTTCCGCATGGACCTAACGACCCGGACCGTGGATCTGCAAAAAGGCGTGATCTTGCTGCAAGTTCCCAAGCAGTTGGGCGGTGCCACAGTCCGCACTGCGGCAGTGACGGCGGCCGTGACTGGCACGACCGTGTTGTTCGAATACACTCCAGATGGCTTCATCAAAATCATCGTCATCGAAGGGGAAGTGGACGTTTCATTGAATAAGGACCGGAGCAAGTTCAGAACCTTGAAAGCCGGAGATATGTGGATCACCCGGGCGGATGACGAGAATGATCTGCCATTGCCTGTGCAGGTGGATTTGGCGCGGTTGCAAAGGACTTCGATATTGCTCAACACCGCCGAGTTTGCGCCGCTGGGCAATCAAAAATACGTGGCGGGCGCGCTGAAGGATCAGGGCAACAAGAAAGCGAAAGGCGAATTGCTCGATACCGCGTTTCAAATTGAAGGGAGAGGCCGCAACGTGACCCTGCTGCTGGCCGACCGCGAACATATCCCGGTCCCTCCGCCTCCCAAGCCGCCGGTCCAGCAGCCCAACAAGGCGATCAATATCCCAGGGGCCACCGTGTTCGGCAATCGATCAACCATCGACACCTCTTCCCCGTCAAATGCCTACAACAGTGTCGCTGGCGGCTTGGTGCCATTGCCAGGGACCGATTATATCCCTAGGCAGGATGAGGTATTTGGCAAGTATGCGTATGATGATCCACAAGCGTTCCCTGGACTCGACCAAGTGCTGGCAGGAGAGAAATCATGGTTTGTCATGAAAGGTGATGAAATTGACATTGCCGGCAGCCCTTTGGTGGACTCCACGATCGGGCCACGGAACCTGATTCTAGCAGCGACGGGCGATGTCAACTTCACAGCCAATCCACCTTTCGGCGGAGCCGCCGTTTCAACAGGGAACCAATGGACACTCGACAATCACACCCGCTCGTTCGTTTTTACATCGCTTTCTGGATCGATCAACTTTGACGACTTCAATTTGATGGGTTCCAGCCAGTATGTGGAGTTCTATGCGAACGGGCTGTCGTCGGATGTGAACATCAATGGCGTTGAATCGGCGCAAATCAGCCTGCCGGGTGGAAGATTCGAAGCTGTCGCCGGCCGGGACATCAAAATTTCCGGGGCATCCGTTGAAGCGAAGACGATCAATCTATCCGCCGGGCGCAACCTTCGAGTGGGAGGGGCGACTGGCGGAGTCGCCAAGCTCACAGCGTCCGAATCGATCAGCCTGCGGGCGAAGCAAGGCGTGAAAGTCGCCAATAGTTCCGAGCTGCGCAGCCTTTCAAACTTGGGCAATGCCCGGCTACTGATAGATGCCCTGAACGGCAAAGTCGAAGTGGTGCAAAACTCAACGGTGGTGGCCGACGTTGTGAGTTTGGCTTCCCATCGGAGCGACGTCTCACTCATGGACTCAACGATCTCGGCGCGGCAAATCAAGGCCCGGGTCTTTGATACCGGGGGAACCCTCCTGATCAGCAATGCGATTCTGGGCCGTGGCACCAACGCTTCGGATTTGATCCGACTCTATGGCGAAGGCTCGCAGGGCGTTCGTTTTGTGGGCGACACCACCCTGCGGGGCAACCGCGTGGACATCGCGGGTTCCACCGTGACGATCGATCCCGGCAGTCAGGTCCGCCTGTCCAATCCCGGCGGAACGAGCGTGTACGCCAACTCGCACCTCTACAACAACGGCACCAACGGAAATTTCACCGGACTCGTCAATGGATCAAACGGGAGCAACCAAGTCCAAGTGAACCAACAACCCTACAGCAAACGGCCGAAGTATTGAGTTGGCCTCGTGACTCGCGCGGTGCGGAAGGGCCGGAAGTTTCCGGGATGGGACCGGTGAGCACCGCCACTAGCGGATTTCCACGGTGGTGCCGGGGCGGATCAGCGTGGGCAGGCGGATGGCGTCCCAGTTGGCCATGCGGATGCAGCCGTGGCTGCGGGCACGGCCGATGGTTTCCGGATTGGGCGTGCCGTGCATGCCGATGCCGGGCTTGGACAAGCCGCACCAGAAGACACCGACCGGGCTGTTAGGGCCGGGCGGGATTTCCAGCGATTCCGAATCCGCGCTGCGTTTGCCGGTATCGAGGAGTTGTTGGTCGTAGCGCCAATGAGGGAGTTCGACGGAGTTTCTAACTTCCCAGGTGCCGAATTTGATGAATTTGTTTTCGCCCGGAGTGATGGGAAACGAAGCGATGAGTCCCTTGTTCCGGCGGCTGACTTGGGTGACGGTGGTCACGCCCGGCTCGGCGATGACAAGGGCCGCGGGAGCGGCTTCGAAGATGCGGACCTGGTTGAGTTTGGTGTCCACGACGGCGTGGCGCTGGCTCATGGCTCCGTCCGCCTTGTAGCCGGCCCCGGTTAGACTCTCGATGGTGAAGGGGCTGACGTTCGGCACGATGATGGTGTCGTGCGGCTTGAGGTTGTTGATCTTCGAACTGCCGTTGAGCAGGACGAGGTAGGGAACGTCGCAATGGTAGCGCTCGGACATCAGTTCCGCGACGCTGCGGTAGCTCATGCGTTTGCGTTTCGCCTGTTGGGAAACCTTGGTCGGCAAGGAGTCGTCCACCCAGTCTTTCACGAAGTCGGGCACGACGGCGACGGCTAACGGATTCGGCACCGCCTTGCGCGCGGCGGTGTTGGCGGCGACCCAGTCATCGATCGGGTGGCCGTTGACTTCGTTCCAGGATTGCACGGCGAGTTCGGTGAAACGGCCGGGCTTCGCATCGATGATGCCGGGGCCGAATTCTGCTTCATCGAGGAAGATTTGGAGGCGCAGGGCATCGTCGCCGGTGGGCTTGACGTCGAGCGGCGAGGGCTGTGAGACGGTCGGGATCGGCGTCGCTTGGACGACCGGCGGCGGAGTTGCGACTGGAGCCACCGGTTTCACCGGCATGATGGGTTCACCGCCGCCATCGATCGGCCTGGAATTGATGTCGTCATCGCCGCCGAGTGGCAGGGCGCGGAGGACGGGGCGGGTGGCAGGAGCGGGTAACTGAGCGTTGGCGAACATGGCCAGGGCCAGAAAAACGGGTGAGACGTGGCGGAGCATGGGATTGGGAATGGGTGGAATTACGCGGGAACGGCGGCGAAGGATTCAAGTTTCCCGGCAATGGCTGCGGGAACGACGGCACTGACGAGGATATCATCGCCGTCGTAGTCCGTCGAAAGCACCTTGGCCTCGCGGTGGAGCAGGCTGACGAGATCGGCGCGGTTTTGAGGAATGCGGTAGTCCTGGCGGCGGACGCGGTCGGCGAGGACTTGGGTGCAAAGCTGGAGCAATTCCTCAAGGCCAAGCCCGGTGACGGCGGAGGCGTGCAGGGCATCGGGGAATTTCTTTTCGAGCGCGATGAGTTCGAACGGATTGGTGACGCGGTCGATTTTGTTGAGGACGGTGATGATTGGTTTGTCGATGGCACCGAGTTCCGCGAGGACTTCGAGGGTGGTGTCATGGAAGCGTTCGATTTCTGGAGCGGTCGCATCCATGACGTGGATGAGGAAATCGGCGAGGGTGGCTTCTTCGAGCGTGGCCTTGAACGCCTCGACCAGCCGGTGGGGCAGATTTCTAACGAACCCGACGGTGTCGGTGATGAGCAGCGGCTGGCCGTCGGGCAGCTCGATGCGGCGGGTGGTGGTGTCGAGGGTGGCGAAGAGCATGTCCTTGGCCATCACGTCGGCACCGCTCAAGATGTTGAGCATGGTGGATTTGCCGGCGTTGGTGTAACCGACGATGGCGGCGTGCGGCGTCTCAAATTTCTCGCGTTCCTTGCGCTGGGTTTTGCGCTGCTTGCGGACGATTTCGATTTCGCGTTTGGCGCGGTCGATGATCTGATAGGCGAGGCGGCGGTCCACTTCGATTTGTTTTTCGCCCATGCCGCGGGAGGCACCGCCGCCCGCGCCGCCGCCGGAGCCGGCGGACTCGCGGTCAAGGTGGCCCCACATCCGCGCGAGGCGGGGGAGGGCGTATTGCATGCGGGCAAGCTCGACCTGGAGCCGGGCTTCGCGGGTCTGGGCGCGCTTGGCGAAAATATCGAGGATGACTTCCTCGCGGTCGATCACGCAGAGGTCGGCGAGGCGTTCCCATTCGCGTTGCTGGGAGGGGGCGAGGCCGTTGTCGATGACGATGACATCGCACTCGTGGGCGCGGGCCAACTCGACCATTTCGGCTGCTTTGCCGGTGCCGCAGAGGAATTTCTTGTGCTTTTCGCGGCTGCGGCAGAGTACCGATTCGACGACTTCGACGCCGAGGGTTTTCACCAGTTCGCCGAGTTCGTCGAGCAAGGATTCCGATTCCGTGGCCTCGCGGGCATCAAAGTAAAAGCGCACCAGCAAGGCACGCTCGATCATGTCGGGCTTTTCTCTGACTTCAAACATCTGCGGCAGAGGTAGCACCGATGCCACGCTGCGGCCATGCGAAATTTTCCGCGCGGCTTGCTGTTAGCGGGTTTCCTCGTTCAGCCAACGCTCATGCCCCCACAATCCCCAGACGATGCCGGCGAGGCCGAACGTGAGTAACAGCGGCGGCAGTGCTTCGGTCACGCTGATTCCGACCCGCCCGATCGAAATTAGAAAATCGTCGTTCATGAAATGCGGCGAGATCGACAAAAACAGACGGGCGAGCAGCAAGCAAATCGCCCCGCTGGCCATCATGGTGCCGCCCCAAGATTGATCCCTGCCGGCGAGTTTGACGGCGGCAAGGCCCAGCAGACCAAGCCCGATGACGCCGCAGGCATCGAGCAACAGGCCGTTTTTCAGAATGATTTCAAGCAACAGATTCATGGGACGAGTGGGGGGTGGGGGAGGTGATTTGTCGGCGTGGGGCAGCAGCGGTGAAGACCTTGGAATGCATCGCCAGTCCCAGTCCGAGAAGCAGCCATCCGCTGTTCATCGCGACCAATTTGACCGAATGCCAGGCGATGGCGTTTGCGCCGCAGCCGTGGTAGCGGCCTTGCGGTGAGAGGCGTTCGATGCTCCCTGATTCGTAGAGTGGCAGCATCACGGCATAGCCGAAACCTAGCAGGAGAGCCCCGGAAATAATCATCCGTGCGGTCCAGCCTTTCGTGCAATTGCAAATCCGCCACGCGATCACAATCAGGAAAACTCCCATCACGATCATGAAAACCGGACGCATCGCTTCAATGGAACCTAGGGGGGGGCAGTTCATTGCCTATAGAAGAGTGCTTTATAGGCGTTGATCAATAAGAATGAACGACGGATGGATTGGATGTGAACCATTCTGGAAGGCTTTGGTTGGTTGACAGACCGGGTGATGTTGAAACTTTGAATGCCTGAATATTTTGGCCGATGAACTTAGGAAACATTGAAGTCATTCCAGTGCCAATCGCTCGAAAAGTCCTCCAAGCCAAGTCGTCAGGTCGCCGATTCGGGATGAAATCGCGAATTTCCAGTTCGAAACTAATTTCACCTAAAATGAGATTTCTCGTCCGGATTCCGTTTCAACTCTTGCCGGTCAGCCACCCGCCGCCTAATCCGATCCCCGACATGAGCGAATCCGTCACCCCGCAGCAGCCGCAAAACACCGAAGCAGAGTTGATCGCCGTCCGTCGCGAGAAGCTGGCGAAACTCCGTGAACTCGGGATCGATCCGTATGGTGCGCGCTTTCAAGTCTCGGTCACGCCGGCCGATCTGCGTGCGAATTTCACCGAAGGCCTGCAAGTGAAAGTCGCCGGCCGGATCACAGCCCTCCGCGACATGGGCAAGTCCTGCTTTTTTCAACTCTCCGATGTCTTGGGCAACATCCAGGGCTACATGAACGTCAAGGTGCTGGACGAAACGGGAATCGCCGCGTGGAAGTGCCTAGACCGCGGCGACTGGATCGGCATCGAGGGTGAAACATTCCTCACCAAGACCGGCGAACCGACCGTGAAAATGGACAAATTCACCGTGCTCTCGAAATCGCTCCGGCCGATGCCCGACAAGTGGCACGGCGTGGCCGACCGCGAGATTAAATACCGCAAGCGTCACCTCGACCTGATGGGCAATCCTGACAGTGCCGCCACGTTCGTAAAGCGCTCGCTGATGATTGCCGAGATCCGCCGCTTCCTCCAAGACCGAGGCTTCCTCGAAGTGGAAACCCCGATGCTCCAGGACATCGCCGGTGGTGCTGCGGCACGGCCGTTCGAGACCTATCACAACGCGCTCGGTATGCCGCTCACCCTGCGGATCGCGCCCGAGCTGTTCCTCAAGCGCTTGTTGGTGGGAGGCTTCACGAAAATTTTCGAACTCAACCGCAGCTTCCGCAACGAAGGCATCTCGCGCCGCCACAATCCAGAGTTTACGATGTTGGAGGCCTATTGGGCGTTCTCCGATTTCGAGGAAATGGCCGACCTCGTCGAGGAACTCACCTGCCACCTCGCGGAGAAATTCTGCGGTGGTCTCCAGATCGAGCACAAGGACGATGACGGCAACGTCACCCGCACCATCAATCTCGCCCGTCCGTGGAAACGCGAGAGCTATCACACGCTCATCGCCGGAGCTGCTGGCGATGATTTCTTCGATCTAACCGCCGAAGGCCGCCGTGCCCGCTGCGAGGAAAAGGGCGTCCAGATTTCCGAAGGCATGGAGGACCACGAGGTCATCCAGCAGGTTTTCGAAAAACTCGTTGAGGAAAAAACCTTCGATCCCTGCTTCGTCACTCGCGTCTCCAGCGAGCTTGTGCCGCTGGCCAAGATCAGCCCCGGTGGCCAGACCGTTGAGGTTTACGAACTCATCATCAACGGCCAGGAAATCTCCCCCGGCTACTCGGAACTCAATGATCCCGACGTCCAGCGCCAACGCCTCGAAGCCCAGTCCGGCGAGGAAACCCAGAAGATCGACTACGATTTCATCGAAACCTTAGAATGTGGCATGCCGCCCGCCGGCGGCATCGGCATCGGCCTCGACCGGCTGTGCATGATGCTAACAGGCGCGCCGACGATCCGCGACGTGGTGCTTTTCCCGCTGCTGAAGAGGAAGGAGTCCTGATCACAAGCGCCATGGACTTCCAGAAGGATTGGCGGGAAAGGGAAATCGCTGACGCTTGCAAGCGTCTCAAGAAACTAGGCAAGGACCCGGACAATCGGGAGGACGTGCTCGCCGTCTTATTGGGATCCAACGAGAAGAAGGATCTCATTCCGGCTTTCTGGCTGTTGCCCGATCCGCTCCCGCAAGAGGCTGTCGCGCGGGCGATGGAACTAGCGACTCATCCGAAACCGGAGGTCCGGGGCATGGCTTTTCTTGCAGTGGAGAAAACTCTCCGCAATAAGGGTTGCCAGTTCTACATCGATTGCCTCGGGCACCCGTTGTTCCGCGACAAGTGGCAGGCGATGTCGGCGCTCATCCGACATGGAGACGAGATGACGGTTCCCGCCATAGTGAAGCGGACCCGGCAGGTCATCAACACGAGGAAGGGAGTTCCCCATCTTTTCCACAACGGCGAGTCGGAACTCACGAAATGCCTCGATTTCCTCCATCGCTATCGCGACCACAAGGAAGTCGAAAAGACCCTCCGCCGTACGGTGGGAGATGCTCGAAGATCGCGAAGTGTTCTGGCTGGTCGATCAGTTGGACGCGTTCCGTCATCCGGACCTGCAGCGGGATCGTCACTGTCTTCCGGCGATTGATCGCTCGATTCCTCACGATCATGGCGTGTTCGGTGCCTGTGAGTCCGGAAACCTGGTTGAGGTCGCCGCGTTCCTCGATTCAGGTGTCAGCGTCTATGCACAGCACGGAAACCGGCCGTCCCTCCTGGCGACGGCGATCAAGAATGGCGATCTTCCGATGGTAGGACTCCTCATTTCACGCGGGCTGAATATCGAGCGCCTGATTCATGGTTTCCGAGAGTTTCCAATTCTCCGGGCGATCAAGGAAAAGCAATGGGCCATCGTCGATTATATCTTCTCCTTGGGGACCGACCTGAACCGGGAGGACGAGTATGGCGTCAGCATTTTCAGAATCGCTTGTTGTGGGATCACGCCTCCGGAGTGGATTGTCCGTATGATTAACCTTGGCGCGGATATGGATCACCGGTGGCGGGGAGAAACGCCGTTTTTCGAGGCGGCGAGGGGGCAAGCGCTGGATGTGATGGATGTTCTGCGGAATCACGGCGCGGACATCAACGGGAAAAACAGCGAGAACATGACTCCGCTTATCTGCTCGGCACAGGGAGGAAGAGAGGCGTCGGTGCGATGGTTGATTGATCACGGAGCCGACCTGAGACACGTTGAAGCTCGTGACCGGGACGCGCTCAATTGGGCACAGAGAAACGGCCATGAAGCTATCGCCGATTTGCTTCGAAGAAAGCTCGGCGGGGCCGACTGACTCCTTTGATTGCGAATGGTGTCTCCGTTGGGGCATGGCATTGCCTGGTGATGATGTTCACCGGTGCTCCGGCGATCCAGAACGTGATGCTGTTCCCGCTACTGAAGAGAAATCATTGATTTTAATTATGATGCATAATACAGGCTTAAATCATGATTTAGGCTATTTATTTATTGAATTGCGATGAATTTGTTTTGATGCATAATTCGTGCATCAAATGGCCCGTCCCGCACAAATCACCCGTGAAAACCTCGCTCCCCTGATCCGGGCGCGCGGGCCGATTTCAGCGACGGAACTGGCGGCGTTGCTACGGGTCAACCGCACGACCATCGCCCGGACGTTGCCGGATCTAGGGGATGAGTTGGTGACGCTGGGAGCGACCCGGAGCACGCGTTACCTGCTGCGCCGGGAGATTCGAAACATCGGGAACCGCTGGCCGCTTTACCGGGTGGATGAGGACGGCAGGGCCGGCGAGTGGGCGGAGCTGGAGGCGCTGCACGACCATTTGTGGCGGGTTAACTGGGCGGGAATTCCGCCGGAGTGGGCCGGACTTTTCATGGCGGAAAACGGGCTGTGGAACGGATTTCCGTTTTTTCTGAGCGATGCTCGGCCGCAGGGATTTCTCGGGCGAGCCATCGCCAGCCGGATTTCGAGAACCTTGCAGCTTCCTGACGATCCGAGATCCTGGAGTGACGAGGACGTGCTCGTTTTTCACCTGGCGGCGGGCGAGGATTTGCCGGGGAATGGAGTGGTCGGCGATGCCTGCCTGCGCCGGGCGTTGGCGAGATCCGCCGATTTGCCGGGAGGGAATGGGATCGCCGAGGCGGAGCGGGAGTCGTTCTATCCGCTGCAGGCGATGGAGATCGCGCGCAGTCTGCCGGGCTCGTCAGCGGGTGGCGAGCAACCGAAGTTTCTCACCACGGTGCGGGACGAGGCCGGTGGGTTTCAACCGGTGTTGGTCAAGTTTTCCGCGCCGATGGATCAGGCGACCGGTCAACGCTGGGCGGATCTGCTGTTGTGCGAATTTCATGCCCATCAGATTCTGGCAGGGGTGGGGTTGACGAATCCCGGCGCGCGTCTGCTAGATGCGGACGGGCGGCGATTTCTGGAAATCCCGCGGTTCGACCGGATCGGGCCGGGCGGGCGGCGCGGGGTGGTTTCGCTGGAAGCGCTGGCGTCGTCCTTGATCGGCTCCCTGTCGCGGAACTGGCTCGAAGCGACGGCGGATTTTCACCGGCGCGGGTTGATCGACAGCGGATCGTTCGCCACGATCCAGCGATTGCACGCATTCGGGGAGTTGATCGGAAATACGGACATGCACTTCGGCAATCTCGCGTTTTTCCTCGATGACGCGCTGCCATTCCGGGGCACGCCCGCTTACGACATGCTGCCGATGCTGTGGGCACCGGGCAGCCAGGGGGAATTGATCGAACGCCAATTCGCACCGGCACCGCCACTGCCCGCGATGACGGAACCGTGGCGGGAAGCCGCAGGATGGGCGGAAAATTTTTGGGATCGCGTGGCTGCGGATCCGCGACTTTCGCCCGAGTTCGACACGATGGCGCGCGAGGGAGGGGCGGTGGTGCGGCAACTGCGCCGCCATGTCGGGTGAGCGGCGCTCACGGGCGACTCCCGTCTCTCTGCCGGATGTCTCGCTGAATTCCTCGATCTCCGCCGCCGTATATCCAGCCTCATCGCCCGACTCGACGCAGCGGGATTGACCTGATTTTTACCCCACCACCCACTCATCCGCGTTGATGATGTAATCAAAATAGTCGGATGGCTCGATGGTGGGATCGAGTCCGCCGGAGTGGATGAGGACGGTGCGGACGGATTGGGATTTCGGCAACTTGAGGCGGGCGACTTTTTCCCGGACCTCGTCGATCACTTCGGGGCCGATGTTGCGGCGGAACTTCATTTCACCGACATAGACGGCCTGGCGGGTGCGGATGAGCAGGTCGATCTGGCAGGCTTGCTGGCGCAGGGTTTTTCCCTGGGCGTAGGGTCCGGCGTTGAGGACGGCGCGGTTCTTCAAGCCGAGTCGCTCGAACACTTCGTCCAGGCTGTCCAGGACGAGGGTTTCGAACTGATAGCCCATGATCGTGTCCCAGGCCTCCAGCAGCTCGATGGGCACTCGCTGATAGAGTCCCTTGATCACCCGCTCGCGCGCCGGATAGATATATTTCAGATAGAAGCGGAGATAGTTGTCCGCGATCCGGTAGTGATGGTCCCGTGGCCGGGTCTTGCCGGTGGTGGGATCGAAGTAACGCTCCTTGCGGATGAAACCCGCCAATTCCAGATCGGTTAGCGCGTCGCCAAGGCTGCCGCCGCGTTCGCGTTTCAGGGTGTTGCTGATTTCCAGCAAGGTTTTGGGACCACTCACCAGCGTGCCCACGATGTCCCGGCAGGTGGCGGCGCGGCGGGTGAAGATGTCGTGGAAGATTCGTTCGAATTCGTGGAACAACATGCCGCCTTGGTTGAAGCAAAGCCGCTCGATGTTTTCCTCCGCGCTGCGGGAGGGCATGAGTTGTTCCAAGTAGCCCGGCACACCGCCGGTCACTGAAAGCATCCGCCATTTCTCCGCCGGACTGACGCGCGCCGCACGTTTCCCCCAGAACGCCGTGCAGTCGCCGAGCGGCAGCGGCTTCAGGTGGAATTGCCAACTGCAGCGACCGACAAAGCCGGTGCTGTTGAGGATGTTATCCTCGATCCAGGAAGAAACCGATCCGCACAAGACGAGGGTCAATCCGGGGCGTTTCGAGAAGTCCTGATCCCACGCGGTTTTTAAATAACCGGCGAAATCCTTGTCGCCGATGGCCATCCAGGAAATTTCGTCGAACACCACCACGACCGTGCCCTTCATCGGCAGTTGGCTCGCCAGAAGTTGGAATGCCGTGGGCCAGCCATCCAAAGAGACACGCGGGGCGGCGGTTTGTTTGGCGAGTCGATCCGCAAATGCCTCAAGCTGGTTTTCCCGGGTGATGCCATTGCGCGGTGGCAGGCCGCTGAATGAGAGATAATGCTCCGCGGAACCGGCGCAGTGCTCGATCAAACGGCTCTTCCCAATACGCCGACGGCCCTGGCAAGTGACGAGGGATGCCTTCTTCCTCGTCAGGATTTCCGCAAACTCCTGACGTTCCTGTTTTCTCCCGATGAATTCATCCATGTCGATCTGGTGCCGGAAACTTCCGGAAAAGTTTTGGCACGAAATCAACACTGTGTCAATCTCGTGCCTGAAAGATCTTAGTTTATTTTGGCACGAAATCAACATGATGTCGATTTCGTGCCGGCCTGTCTATTGCTTCCGCCGAAGGTGAGTGATGGCGCGGAGGATGGCATCGAGCGTGGAATCCAGATGTTTCCCGAGGTCTTCGGCTAGAAAACGGAGGACATGGCAGCCACTCTCCTGAAGCACCGCGTCTTTGCGCCGGTCGCGCCGGTAGGCTGCCGGGTCAGCTAGATGTTGCGGACCGTCGAGTTCAATGGCGAGCTTGAGTCCGGCGCTAAACAGGTCGATTTCCATCTCGCTCCAGCCGTCGAAGGGGATCGGGAGTTTCGCATTGAGCCGGAACAAGCCGGTGGTTTCCGCCAGGGATTCGAGGCGGTGAAAAAGGAAGGCTTCGCTGGCGCTGCGTGTCCGTTCGTGGTCGTTGTTAGCGCGGGTGGCGGTGACGAATAGATTTCCCAGCGGAACATCGACACCGTCGCGGATCAAGCGGCGGACGCTGGCGGCGTAGTCTTGTTTCCACCCGGGACAACTCCGTGAAGAGCGCGAGCATTTCCTCCAGGCAGCCTCGCGGCAGGCCGATGTGTGCGGGTAAATCTTCTCCGCAGGCGATGATACGGGGTTTCTCGTAGGTCGGCAGTCGCATGGCCTGGGCGCGGTAGAACTCAGGGTTCTGGAAAGCGGCGAGACGCAGCAGGCGGTTGCGCAATGGCGGCGGAAGCGCGTCCTTTGCCAGTTAGACCAAATCACCGAGCACGACTTCGATTTCCTTGGGCAAAGGGTCGCTGATAGGCGTCTCGCGATGCCGCCGGGAAGGCGGGGAATTCCACGGCTCCGGCTCGTTATCGGCTGATAGAGCGAAGCGCACGCCGATCACGCGGCCACGGTTTTCCGCGTCTTGGACGATGGCTTCGATGCGCTCCCGAGACAGGCGCTGAAGCGAGGAAAGGAAAGCCCAAGGATCCGGCCAAGGGGTGAAGGTGTCATCCACGAACATGCTGTGGCCATTTTCGCGCGGGCCTTTCTGCATCGGCAGGGCGATTAGATTTCCAAAGCCACCCTTGGGCAGGGTGTCCTGGTTAGGAAACAGCCGGTCATAGGACGCGAGGCCGAGTTCGGGCCGGCGCTCCATAGTTTCCGTCAGAATGAACGAGCCGACTTTTCGCGCCAGCGTCGCGGGAACAGCCTCGGTGAAGAACAACCAGATATGCCCGCCATTGCCGGAGCGCGAACGTTCGAGCGCGGCGGGGATTTGCAGGGACCGGCAGGTTTCCATCACCGCGAGCACGTCCTCATGCCACGATTCCTTGTCGAAATCCATAGCGAGGAAATAACAGGTCTCGTCCGCTAACATCGGATAGATCCCGGCGACGAAGTCCTGTCCGCTCTTGTCCTTGCCCGAAAGGTGCCAGCGAATGACCTCGTCGGTCACGGGCTGCGAGCATGTATTCCGGTGGGATCGACCCCGGTAAAATGGCCACCGCTCGTTCCGCAATCTGGCATCACCGTTTGTGGATGTCGAGAAATGGGGCTATGCAAAATGGAGGCTTAGGCTGATCCTCAATCAAACACCACGCGGAAATCCTTGAATTCTTGAGTGGTGGGAGGAGCGTCCCCTCCGTCTGCAGAAATTCGCCCGGTTTTCCCCAAACTCGGATTCCCAAGAAAAAAACCTTGCGCGGTCGAGACCTCCGTGGTGTTCTCCCCGCCCGCCCACAGGGGTGGATTAACTTTTATTCCCATCCGGCCATGGCCTACGCAGTGATCAAAACAGGCGGTAAACAATACCGCATTCAAGAAGGCGACAAATTCGATGTCGAGAAGCTCGATGTCGAAGTCGATTCAGAAATCACGTTCGACGTCCTGATCGTCGGCGAAGGCGAATCGGTGAAAATCGGTGCCCCGCTTGTGGCAGGTGCTTCGGTGACCGCCAAGGTGATCAACCAGTATCGCGGACCCAAGGGTGTTGCTTTCAAATTCAAACGCCGCAAGGGTTTCCACAAGACCAAGGGCTTCCGTCGCTCGTTGACGACGCTCGAGATCACCGCCATCGCCGGTTAATTTTCCACCACCTACCTACCCACTTCCATGGCCCATAAAAAAGGACAAGGTTCCGTCAAGAACGGTCGCGATTCCCGCAGCAAGCGCCTCGGCGTGAAAAAATTCGGCAGCCAAGCTGTGATCGCTGGAAACATCATCATCCGTCAGCGCGGCACCAAGGTCCATCCGGGCTTGGGCGTCGGTTGCGGCAGAGACCACACGCTTTTCGCGCTGGTCGATGGCCGGGTGTTCTTCGACAAGGAAGGTCGCCGTGTGAACGTCGTCCCGCCTGCTCCAGCCGCCGTCGCTGCGAACTAAGATTTTTGAAATTCATCGAAAGGGCCGCTTCCTCACCGGAAGCGGCCTTTTTCGTGGGGATAGAAATCATCACTCCATGAAGCGAGCTATCAAACTCCGCACTCTTGGCCTGTGCTTGCTCCCGCTGTTAGTCGGCATTTCCTCATGCCGTGGCCGCAAGTCAGCCCCACTCAAAGCCACGGCAGTTCGAGCGGATGGTGCGCTGGAATTGAACCTGATGAGTTTCAATATCCGCTATGAAAATCCCGAGGATCTCGGATCACGCTCGTGGCCGCAGCGGGTGATCGGAGCGGTCAAGATGATCCGCCGGCAAAAACCGGACATCATCGGCGTGCAGGAAGCGCTGCACGGGCAAGTGGCGGACTTGTGGGCGTCGTTGCCGGACTATGAGTTTTTCGGCGTCGGTCGGGACGATGGCCGTCGTGCCGGCGAGTATTCCGGGATTTTCTATCACCGCGATCGGTTCCAGGCGGATCCGGCGGACTGCGGGACGTTCTGGCTATCGGACACACCGGAGCAGGTCGGCTCGATGACCTGGGGCAATGAAATCCCGCGGGTGGCGGCGTGGCAGCGACTGATCGATCGTGCGAGCGGGCGCGGGTTCTATATTTTCAACACGCACTGGGATCATCGGAACCAACCGTCGCGCGAACGGGCGGCGTTGTTGATCGCCCACCGGATCGATTCGCGGAAACACCCGGATGAACCGGTGGCACTGATCGGGGATTTTAACTCGATCGAGACTAACCCCGGACTGATCTATCTGCGAGGCACACGGGTTACCGTTGGAGGCGCGGAACAGCTCTGGGCGAACGGCCTGCTGGATACCTATCAGTCACTGCATGCCGCCGAGAAGAACCGGCGGACGCTGCACTTCTGGACCGATAGCCGCGAGGGCCTAGTCAAGGTGGATCACATCCTGGTCAGCCGCAGCGTGCGGATCGAGAGGGCAGAGATCGTTTCCGGCGATCACCCGATGGTGTCCGACCATTTCCCGGTGACTGCGCGGGTGTTGTTCCCTCTAACGCGATGAGCGGCGGTCGCGCATGTGTTCGATCACAGCGTCGTGCCACGGACGTGGTGGACGGCCGAGGATTCCGGTTAGGCGGCCGGTCGCCATCGCGGTGAACCGCGGTCGAGCGGCGCGAAACGACTCCATTTCGTCGAGCATTTGCGGTTGAATCTCCGGGAGCGCGGCAAGCGTGCCGCAAGCGACCATTTCCTCGACGACGGCGGTCGCCATGCCGTGCCAGCTCACGGGGTCGCCGGAGTTGCAGGCGTGGACGATTCCGGTGGTTTTCAGCTCGATCAAGCGGTCCATCCACTCTGCCAGATCACCGGTGAAAACGGGCAAGGAGAATTTATCGGCCACGGCGGCGAGCGGGCGGCCCGCGAGCGCAGCGGCGAAGATGGCATCGACGAACGACGACCTCTCGGGTCCGAAAACCCACGCAATGCGAACCACACAATTTCCCGGCCAGGCCAGCACCGCGTCTTCACCGGCGAGCTTGCTGCGGCCATAAACATTGATTGGCTCTGGAACCTCGGTCTCGCCGCAGAGTCGCTCTGCTTTCCCGCCGAAAACATAGTCCGTGCTGAAATGGAAAACCTGCACGCCACGTGAGGCCGCCCACGCCGCGATTTCGCCGGGGGCATCGGCGTTGACCCGCATCGCCAGTGCCGGGTCGTCCTCGCAATCTTCGGGCGAGGTGATCCCTGCCGGATTGAGCAAAACATCGCACGCGAGCCGGTCGAGGGTGGCTGCTAGAGAGTTGGAATCCGCTAGATCGCAAACTCGCCGGGGCAGCGCGATGACCTCGTGCGCGGTGGCGAAATGCCGGGCCAAGGCCGCTCCAACGCGCCCGGTGGTTCCTGTCACCGCCATTCGCATGAGTTTGGAGCGCGGGGGTTAGATGAGTCCTTGCTCGCGCAATTCCTCTTCCACATCGTCGTAAGCGGGTGCCACGATTCCCGCATCGCGGATGCGTTGGATCTTGCGGCGGACTCCGAACTTGCTTCGTGGGCCGGTCACCAAACCGGTGACACCACCCACGACAAACGGCAGCAGCGCCGCGATCCCGAGGGCACCCAGGCCGATGCCCACCCCGCGCCGTGCGCCCCGGTGCATCAAATCACCCAGCAGCAGACCCGCCGCCGCGCCTAACAGAGCAGGCGCGGTGAGCGCGCTCGTTTCAATCCATGCCGGAGTCGTTTCAGAGTACTCATCTGCCATGCGGCAAGCGTATGCCTGCCCGGCCCTAACGACAACTCCGGAAAATGAAAATGTGAAGTTTCCCGCTTTTCGATCGGGATGAATTGAGCAAGTCTCGCCCGCAATGCCAGCCCTTGAAAATACCTACGCCTTGATTCTCGCCGGAGGATCCGGCACCCGCTTCTGGCCACTCAGTCGCAATTCCAAGCCCAAGCAGCTCCTCGATCTCTTCGGCACCGGAACGCTTCTCGAACAAACGATCCAGCGCCTCGACGGGCTGGTTCCTTTCGAAAACATCCTCATTCTCACCAACGAGCTACAAGTGGACGCCGTTCGCGCCCTCGCCACCATGCTCCCGCCGGAGAACATCTTCGCCGAGCCCGCCAAACGCGACACCGCGCCCGCCGTCGCCCTCGGCATCGGCCTCGTCGCCGCGCGCAATCCGGACGCCGTGATGATGGTCCTGCCGTCCGACCAACTCATCCAGGACACCGCCGCCTACCACGCCGTCATGCGCGACGCCCTCGCCACCGCAGAAAAATCCAACGGCCTCGTCACCATCGGCATCCGCCCGACCTGGGCTTGCCCTTCTTATGGCTATATCGAGCGCGGCGAACACGCCACGATTGACGGTCTCCACTGTGAAAATCCGGCCGTCGAAGTGAAGCGGTTCCGGGAAAAGCCCAACCCGGAACTCGCCGCAGAATTCCTTGCCCAAGGCCATTTTTCCTGGAACGCGGGCATGTTTGTCTGGTCGCTGCCGACCGTGATCCAGCAGCTCGCCACCCACACCCCCCAGCTCGCCACCTTCATTTCCGAACTCCGTCACTCCACGGATCTCAAGGCAACTGTCGCCGCGCAATTCCCCAAACTCACGCCGATCTCCATCGACTACGCCCTCATGGAAAAAGCTGACCGCGTCCTCAACATCGAGGCCACCTTCGATTGGGACGACGTCGGGTCCTGGGTCTCCATCGCCAAGTATCTCGAAAAATACGGCGATGAAAACCGCGCCAACGAGCCGATCACCGAACTCGATTCACAAAACAACATCGTCTTCAACGCCCGCCCTGGCTGCCGCATCGCCTTATTAGGCGTGGACGACCTCATCATCGTCCAAACCGCCGACGCCCTCCTCATCGCCAACCGCCATCAGGCTGATGCGATCAAAAAATTATCCGATATTCTGCCCGTCGAACTGCTTTGAAGAAGTTGATGGGTGATAGTTGATGGTAAGAGAAAAGAACCTGCTGCAACCGCCTTACTCCACCGTTGGAAATCTCCGTTTCTAATCCGCACTCTTCCCATCAACCATCAACACTCAACTATCAACTTCCCCGCATCCCGCCCTCGGCATCGACCATGGCGATGCCCGCGTCGGCATCGCCGCGACGGATGACTTCGGCATCCTCGCGCATCCGGTGGAGACCATCGATCAAAGCAAGGGCGACGCCATCGGGCGCATCGCCCGCTTGGCGGAAATCCGTCGGATCAAAACCCTCGTCGTCGGCCTGCCGCTCCGCATGGATGGCAGCGAAGGCAGCTCCGCCACCAAGGTCCGCGCCTTTGCCGCTCTGCTCCGGGAACGCATCCCGACCATCCCGCTCGTCTTCGTCGATGAAGCTCTAACGACCTCCTCCGCCGCCGCCAAACTCCGCGAAGCCGGCCGCAACTCCCGCCGGCAAAAAGCCGTCATCGACCAAGCCGCCGCTGTCGAAATCCTCAATCTGTGGATGGGGGAAGGGGAAGTTGAGAGTCCGGAAAGGGGTGCAGGACAAAAAAGTTAAGAGTCGGTTGGTTTTGGATTAATTCGACCATCTGAGTGCTTGGGAGTGCTCTTGGGTGAGCCGCTTTCGACGTGTTTACCACGCATCGTCGAAGTGAGAGCCGAGAATGAGGCAGCGCAGGCTGAGGATGTTTTCGGCTCCTGACTCGCTCCAGAACATGCCGGATTGCTTGAGGCGGCGACCCACAACCGTTTTGCACCCGGCTTCGACAACGCCACTGCCGATGAACCAGCCTTGAACTTGGTAGTGGCCGTAGCGGGTGCGGCTGGCGTGGCTTTGAAGATAGGCGATCTCTCGCCACAGCGACGCCATCCCTCGGCTCTCCCATCGTCGCGACCCTCGATGGCGTGGCGGCCACCTCTTGGGTGCCCTCGGCTGGTAGCCCGGTGACTCGCGGCGCGGCGCCGACGATGATCCGCCATGGTTTTTCTTTTCATCGCGGGCACACATCGCCACAGTACGCGCCCTTTCCCGACCATGTCCGACGCCCGCAAGCCATTCCCCTTCCGCGATTTCGAGCCCCAATGGCAAGCCCGCTGGGAGTCCGAAAAAACCTTCCACACATCCGGCCCGGGCGACGCGGATTTCGACGCCTCCAAGCCGAAATTCTACGTACTCGACATGTTCCCCTACCCCAGCGGATCGGGCCTGCACGTCGGCCATCCGGAAGGCTACACCGCCACCGACATCGTCGGTCGTTACAAGCGGATGAACGGCTTCAACGTCTTGCATCCCATGGGCTACGATTCCTTCGGCCTGCCCGCTGAGCAATACGCGATCAAGACCGGCCAGCACCCGGCGATCACCACCGCGGCGAACATCGAGACGTTCCGGCGGCAGTTGAAATCGCTTGGCTTCGGCTACGATTGGGATCGCGAAATCGCCACCACCGACCCGGAATACGTCCGCTGGACGCAGTGGATTTTTCTCCAGCTCTACGGCTCGTATTTCTGCGAGGTGGATAACAAAGCCAAGCCTGTTAGCGATCTCGAAGCAAAAGGCTGGACCCGCGACCAGATCGACGACGTCCGCCTCGCCTTCGTCGCTAACACCCCTGTCTGGTGGTCGCCCGATCTCGGCACCGTGCTTGCGAACGAAGAAGTCGAGGAGTGGAAATCCAAAGGCCACACCGTCGAACGCCGCCCGCTGCGCCAGTGGATGCTGCGGATCACCAAATACTCGCAACGCCTGATCGACGAACTCGACACGCTCGATTGGCCGGAAGGCATCAAGCTGTTGCAGAAGAACTGGATCGGCCGCAGCGAAGGCGCGTCTGTGAAATTTGAAATTTCAGATTTCAAATTTGAAATCGAAGTCTTCACCACCCGCCCGGACACTTTGTTCGGTGCGACCTACATGGTGTTAGCGCCGGAGCATCCCTTCGTCCCTGAAATCACCACGCCCGAGCAAAAGCCAGCCGTCGAAGCCTATCAGAAATCCTGTTCCTCCAAGTCCGACATGGACCGCGGCGATTTGAACAAGGACAAATCCGGCGTCTTCACCGGAGCGTTCGCGATCAATCCCGTGAACGGCGAGCAGATTCCGGTCTGGATCGCGGACTATGTGATGATGGGCTACGGCACTGGAGCGATCATGGCCGTCCCGGCGCATGATGAGCGCGACTTCGAATTTGCAGATAGGTTCGGTCTGCCAATGATTAGTGTGGTTGATCACGAAGGTGACGCGACAAAAGCTCCTGTCGACCCCGGCATCGCCATCAATTCCGGCTTTCTCAACGGACTCCCCACCGCCGAAGCAAAAGCCAAAATGATCGACTGGCTAGAGTCCAACTCCAAAGGCCAGCGCCGCATCCAATTCAAACTCCGCGACTGGCTGTTCTCCCGCCAGCGTTACTGGGGAGAGCCGTTCCCGATCGTTTGGAAAGATGGTCGCCACCAGGCCATCCCTGAATCTGAGCTACCACTGCTCGCACCGCCGCTGGACGACTACAAACCCAGCGGCACGCCGGAGCCCATTCTCACCAAAGCCACCCAATGGGTCGAGCTGCCGGATGGCTCAGTTAGAGAAACCAACACCATGCCGCAATGGGCTGGCTCGTGCTGGTATTACCTCCGCTACTGCGATCCGAAAAACACCGGTCGCTTCATCTCAAAAGAGGCCGAAGACTACTGGACCGATGACAAACCAGGCATGGTCGATCTCTACGTGGGCGGCACCGAACACGCGGTGCTCCATCTGCTATACGCCCGCTTCTGGCATAAGATCCTGTTCGACCTCGGCCATGTTAGAACGCCCGAGCCATTTCAGAAACTCGTCAACCAAGGCCTGATCCTCGGCGAGGACGGCCAGAAAATGTCAAAATCCCGCGGCAACGTGGTGAACCCCGACGATGTCGTCTCCGAATATGGAGCCGATGCCCTGCGCCTTTACGAAATGTTCATGGGCCCGCTCGAGCAGGTGAAACCATGGATCATGAAGGGTGTGGAAGGCGTCTCGCGTTTCCTCGCCCGCGTCTGGCGCGTCGCTCTCGAAGAAACGGAAGGCGTGTGGAACGTCTCGGCGAAAATCCAGGACGTCCCGTGCACCGACAAGGAGCTACTCCGCGTCGTCCACGAGACGATCAAGAAAGTCGGCGAAGACGTCGAGAAACTCAATTTCAACACCGCGATCTCGCAGATGATGATCTGCACCAACGCCTTCACCCAGGCGGAAGTCGTGCCGTTGAAAGAGTTCACCCAGCTCCTCACCGTCCTCAATCCCTTCGCCCCGCATCTCACCGAGGAGATCAACGCCCGCGTGGCGGCGGCTTTCAACCGCCAAGCCCCCATGCTATCAGAAACCACCTGGCCCGACTACGACCCCGCCGCTCTCGTCCGCAACGAGATCGAACTCGTCGTCCAGGTGAACGGAAAGCTGCGTGACCGGTTCATGATCTCCAAGGACGCCGACGAGGAAGTAGCCAAAGCCGCCGCCTTCTCCAGCGCCAAGGTCAACGAACACCTCGAAGGCAAGACCATCCGCAAGATCGTCTTCATCCCCGGCAAGATCTTCAACATCGTCGCGAACTAACGAACCGTGAACCCCGAGCCTGCGCTAGCAGGCCTTCCAAAAATGGCGAAGCCCTGACCGGCTGGCCGTTAGGCAAATTCATTTCGCCCGCGAAGCGAGGTGTAAATGAATCGCCCCTGAGCGGCTTGGCAGGGACCGTTCTCCGCAACGGTCCGGCGAATGAAACGGGAATGAATCCGCCCATGAGAGACTGGAGAATCATTTCATGGTCACTCATTTGCACCCCATACGCCGGACCGCCCGGAGGTCGGTCCCTGCCACCACGGGATTCATCCCGCCGGGGAGCCTCACGGAAAGAACCGCTTCCCCACCGCGTAAAGCCCCGAATCAAAGCGCGGGTGAATCGATGCAATCCGGCCGGGCCACCTGCACCGGGCTCTCGATCATCCTGGTGGACGCCTGCCGCGCGGTCGGCATTCCGGCCCGCGCCGTGGGCACCCCCATGTGGTCTAACGGGCGAGGCAACCACACCTGGGTGGAAATCTGGGACGGCGACTGGCATTTCCTCGGCGCGGACGAATACGACGCGCAAGGCCTCGATCGGGGGTGGTTCACCGGCGATGCATCCCAAGCGCAAGCGGACGACCCGGAACACGCGATCTATGCGACCTCATGGAAGCGGGACAAACTCGCCTTCCCGATGGTCTGGGCCGCCGGTGTTAGGGATGTCGGCGCGTTACGCGAAGGCCGCGATCAATCCCGGCGGCACCCGGCTCGCAATCCGCCTGTTCGGGAAAAAGGGCGGCGATGGCGTTTGGCAACTCGGCCCCCGGATGGCGGACCGCTTCGCCGCAGCGGCCATGATGGCGGGCCACCCGAACGATGCATCGTTGTTAGGACTGCGCGACCTCCCCTTCGCCATCTTCATGGGAGGCGAAGACGCGGCCTACAATCGCAACAAGCTCGCCGCTGCGAAGACCCTAGAACTCGAGCAATTGGAAAAGGCCGACCCCGGCGGCTACGTCCACATGTCGAGGATTTACGAAGGCCTTGGCCATTGGATGAATCGCAAAGACTCCGAGGCATTGCCCTGGATGGCGGGCTTCAGCCGCAATCCGTGGCCGAAAATGATCGTCTGGATGCAGGATGACGTCGTTCACGATCGTTTCTATTGGCTCAAAATCCCAGACCTAGGAGCCGCGAAGGCGGGTCAAAAAATCGTCGCCACTGTCGATGGCCAGGCCATCCGTCTCGATGGCGATGTCCCACCGAAAACCGAGTTGTGGCTGTCTGACAAGCTGCTCGATCTGGACCAAGAGATCACCGTGATCGTGAACGGCAAGGCACCCCTAACATTTAATTCCGCCAGAACCGCCAGCACAATCCAGCGGAGCCTCGAAGAACGCATCGATCGCCCGGCAGCGGCGACCACAGTCGTGGTGCTTCCCTGACAGGCTGTCTGGTAATTCGGAAAAGGAGCGTGTTCATCCTGAACACTAGGTGCCGTGGACATCCTGGCCTGCATCTCTGCGATCTGAGGCCTTGGATGCTCCGCTCCGCATGAGGCCAAAACCTGCCCCCCGCCATGGGACGTGTCGTCGCCCGATCTTGCCAATTGGCCCCCATCGATGACCCCATCGACTTCCGACGGTGCGAGACGCTGCCCGGTTCGGAAACAACCGGTTGAGCCGCCTCAGAGGACAAAAAAAGGCCTATCACCTACCGTGTTCCTGACTCAAGGTGCCTGTCATAACCATCCCATCAGGAACGCTAGATTCAGCCCTAGCGATGCCAGAAGAACCACAGGCACCACCCCTTTGAGGCATCTTTTGATTTTTCTGTCATGCACCCTTGAGAGTCTATAGTTGAGAGTTGAGAGGCAGAAAAGATCGGCAACCGCCACCTTATCCAGCTCTTGACCTCTTCGTCCTTCTTCCATCTGCGTTTATCTATCGTCTATCTGCAGTTAAATTATCTTCCTCTTCCCTGAAAACCAACAAACGCCATGCGCCTCAAACTCACCATCGCCTACGACGGCCGTCCTTATAACGGTTGGCAATCGCAGGTTTGCGGCAACACGGTGCAGGATCACATCGTGCGTGCGTTGGCAGAAGTCGCGAAGCAACCGCTGCGGCTCCATGGCGCGGGCCGCACTGATACCGGCGTGCATGCCCTCGCGCAGATCGGCCATTTCGATCCACCGCCGGAGATTTCCATGAACCCGTTCAATTGGGTGCCCGCGCTCAATTGCAAGTTGCCCGCCACCATCCGGATCATGGCCTGCGAGGAAGTTGCGCCCGATTTCCATAGCCGCTTTTCCGCCATCGGGAAAATCTATCATTTCAACCTCTGCACCGATCCCATCCTGCCGCCGCTCAAGGCCGGCCTGGCCTGGCATCTCCCGCGCCAGCTCGATCCGGATGTCCTGTGGGAAGCGCTCTCGCTTTATATCGGACGTCATGACTTCCACGCCTTCGCAGCGTATCGCGGCAATGAGACGCCGGACATCGACTGGTGCAGGACGATTGAGTCGGTGGAGCTAACAACTCTACAGGACGGCTACCAGATTGCCTACAAGGGAGATGGCTTTCTCTACAAAATGGTCCGCCTGCTCACCGGCGGCGCGGTTCACGCCGCCCAGGGCCGCATTCGCCTGGACGACTTCGCCGCGCTGCTAGACCAGCCGCCCGGCCTGCCCCTCGGGAAATCCCCGCTCTGCGCCCCGGCTGACGGGCTGTTCCTACAGGAAGTCCTGTATCATTAGGAATCTCAAACTGGAGCGCTGCATCGATGCCGCCCGTCCCTTGCCCCGACAAGGCAACCCCAAGCTCAAGAAGATGGAAGTAGATATTCTCGGGACCGCCAAGGTGTTGCGTCGCGCAGCCCAGGGTTGCCCGTTAGGACCGCCATGGGAAATTGGATGTCATCGTATTGAACCACATCGTGGCTCCGGCCGCGTTGAAGGCGAGCCTGCAATTGGAAAAGCCTCACTTCGCGAAGGTCACCTTGTCGTCGGCTTCGAGGAAGTCGAAGAGGGTGCTGGTGGCGGGATCGCAACCGGCTTCCGCACAGACGCCGATGAACCAATCCTTTTTCTCCGGATTGTCGTAGGGGCGGGCGGCTTCCACGCTGTCGGACCAGGTTTTCTTTTCCTCGTCGGTCTTCGGGTCGCCGTGGGAGTCGAGCCAGGCTGCGACCACCGCGTCGCTGCCGCCGGTTTCAAGGACTTCGCGGACGTCTTCGCCCTTCACGCCTTTGAACTCGAACAGATAGTTGTCGAGCGGGCAGTTGAAGTGATAGTCGCCGGTGGTTCCGGCGATGTCGGCACGGCCCTTGTCGGCCATGCGGGAGAGGATGGCGTAGCCGCCGGTGCGGACGCGAGGGCTGACGGGGGCTTCTTTGGTTAGATCTTTGGCTGTACTCATGGTTGTGTGTTGGTGGTGGGGTTGAGGCGTTAGGAAACGACGGGACGGGGGATTGTCAAATGATGAAATAGGGGGCATGGACGTCTCGTCCATGCGCAGGGAGGCGCCTCCCCTCCTCCTACCGAAGGAGCCATTCGCGGAAAATCGCTTTGTCGGCGGGGAGCAGCGTGGCGACTTTTTCGCGTTGCGCGAGGATGGCGAGGCGCTCCGGAATCTCGACGCAGTTAGGCCCGAGCTCGGCTTCCATCACGTCAAGGAACTTGGCGGGGTGCGCGGTTTCGAGGGTGACGGTGGCGCTGCCCGGATGAGAGGCACGCCATTTCTGGGCGGCAAGCCAACCGACCGCGCCGTGCGGGTCGATCTCGTAGTCATAGAGCGCCTTGACGGTGCGGATGGCGGCGCGCGTTTGGTCGTCGCTGAAAGTCATGCCAGCGATGCGGGTTTTCATGGACTCCCATGAGCCACCGAAGAGCGCCTGCATGCGGACGAAGTTGGACGGCGCGCCGACGTCCATGGCGTTGGAAATGGTCGGTACGCTGGGGCGCGGCGTGTATTGGCCGAGGCGGAGATATTCGGGGACGACGTCGTTGCGGTTGGTGGCGGCGACGAAGTGATCGATCGGCAGCCCGAGCTGCATCGCGAGCAGGCCAGCGGTTAGGTTGCCGAAATTTCCCGAGGGGATGACGAAGGTCGGCTTGACGCCCTCCGGCAACTGGCGGGCGGCGTGGATGTAGTAGAAACTTTGCGGCACGAGGCGCGCGAGGTTGATGGAGTTTGCGGACGTTAGATTGAGGCGCTCCGCAAGTTCGCGGTCGAGGAAGGCGGATTTGACGAGCGCCTGGCAATCGTCAAACGAGCCTTGGATTTCCAGCGCGGTGATGTTGCCGCCGAGGGCGGTGAGCTGCTTTTCCTGAAGCCCAGAGACCTTACCCTGCGGGTAGAGGATGATGACGCGGGTGCCGGGGACGTTGTGAAAGGCGGATGCCACCGCGCCGCCGGTGTCGCCGGAAGTGGCGACGAGCACGGTGAGCTCGCGGTCCTCGCCGCGGGTGAGCCAGGCCATCAGGCGGGCCATGAAGCGTGCGCCGAAATCCTTGAAGGCGAGGGTGGGGCCGTGGAAAAGTTCGAGAATGTGATCGCCCGGCCCGAGCGTGATGAGCGGGGCATCGAACGAGATCGCGCCCTCGACAATGTCCACTAGCGCTTGCGGCGGGACATCCTCGCAGAAGAACGCATCCGCCACGGCGATGCCGATTTCCGTGAAAGTTAGATCCCGCCAGATTTCCCAGAACGCTTCGTCTAACACAGGCAAGCTGTCCGGCATGTAAAGGCCGTTGTCCGGCGGCAGTGAGCGCAGGATGGCTTCCTTGAGATCGACGCGGTGGGTGGGGGTGGTGGTGGAGTGGTAGAGCACGGCGGGTAGAAGTGCTAAGTTTAAAGCATCAAATTCTAAACGAAGATGATGAATTCAAACTTCGACTTAAAACTCCAGACGAGCGGAGCGTAAAAGAGGCTGCTCCCGTGATGCAAGTCCTCAGAGGCGCTTGAAACGCAGCTCGTATTCCCGGTGAAGCCGCTCTTGGATGGCTTTGAGTTCATCGAGATTCAAGACTTCGAGGGATTCCCCTGGACTCACCGGGAGATCGAGAAATTCTTCGAGAAGTTGGATCTTACCAATCCAAAGACCTTTTTCCTGGCCTTCGACACGGCCTTCAGCTTTCAGTTTTTCGGCGACAGACATGATCTTCTTTTCAAGTTCGGGATTCGACGAAAGGCTATGGTAAATCTTCTTGGCGTCAAGGTCGCTGTCGGAATGCAGCGCATAGATCAGCATGAGTCCCAGAAGATTGTCGTGAAGATCACGGGACGAAATACCGGCGAGCCATTGGAAAAACCGCAGCAGCTCCTGTTGCCGGGCAAGCTTCATGAGCTGGAGGACGACTTGC
>JANMJJ010000118.1:0-2965 GCA_031371325.1 Akkermansiaceae bacterium
TTACGTTCCTCCTGAGCTTGGGAAATGGAGGCTAACACGGCAATGATCGAGGAAAGGTAAATGCAGTTTTTCACGTGAGCAAGGGTTTGGGGATGGATCAGCGATCTCAGATTTCCGTAGGAGTCAGCCAGCGAAACGAGACGATCTTGAACTGACGTCCGAAGAGGATATTGGACGGCAGCGCCGGTTGGGCATCTGCGGATTCCGCAGGGTCGAGATACTCGGGAATGCGCTGGACGATGGCTTCGCAATAGGCGCGTGCCGTGATCTTGCCAGCGGCGTCGCGGGCATCCCCATAGCTGCGAATGCGGAAGGTGTCGGACCGAACGCTGACGAACGAGCCGATGGAGGACAGCACGTCGCCCTGAGTGACTTCTCCGGGAGCACCGGCGCCGGTACTCCCTGTCACGGCCTCGCTGTTCTTCCAACCGTATCCAGCGACTTCGGCGGACGCGATGGCGCGGGCATTGGACGCCATGTTCGCATTCACATTGGATCGGTCCAAGGCGGCTTGGATCGCGCCTGCATTCGATAAGCCACCGGGGCTCCCTAGCCGCCGGTTTACGAACTCCGACATCGAGAGGAAGGGCCCGCGGGTTCTCACTTCCGCGACGATCTCCTCGGCGAGTTTCTTGATTTCATCCGGCGTGAGGCTCCGGTAGCCGTTCCAAAGTTTCTCCCTGGCGGTAAAGGTGCTACTGGCGGCGGCAGGCCGGCGGACGCGCAGGAATGGCGCAGCGGTGGATTTTTCATTCGTGCCTGTGGCAAGTGGAATATTGCTCTCTGACAAGCCGGAAAGCACGGCGATCCACGCGGGCACCGAGGTGCTGTTCACGTTGAAGCCGCCTTGCGTCATGATGTAGGCGGCAGATTTTTTACCGTCGGTAGTCAGGGCGGCGCTGCTGGCAAGTGGCGCGGATTTTCCGGGTGGCAGGTAGGCGATGTTGCGCTTGTTTGGCAGACTTCGCTTGCTGGCGAAAAATTGATCGGCCAAATCTTTCTGCGTCATCGAGGAAACACCCGTATAGGCAATGCCCTGAAGCGTGGACAAAGTGGAAAACCAGTAGGCGTCCCACAGCCGGTCGTTGGCCAGCCACGAGTGATCGAGAACGATTCTTGATGCATCCGCTTGGACGAATGCGGCATTGGATGGAAGTGCCGGATGCGCGCGGGACTCACCGACCGTGTAAGTCACATAGGGCACGCTGCCGATGCTGCCGCCATTGGCGTGGCGGAGCTGGGCGATGGACTGAAGCGGTGCCATCGGAATTTCATAAATGGTGGCGGAGTTTACCCCGTTGAAGGTACCATTGCCGCCGAACAGGAATCCCTGCTCGTTGTTGGGACCTCCGGATTCGATGGCCGCACCGCCGTTTTTCACCGGGACAAAAGCGAACTCCAGCGGATTGGTGCCTTGCGATGTGGAGTTGATGAAATCACAGGTCGCCATCTGGAAGGCGGCTCCCGTATCCGCCACCGGGCGGCTCTTGGTGAATGATTCGACGGTGGTCTTCGCAGCAACGCTGAAGATGGCAAACGGGCGGGCCTTGACGTAGTCGCGGACCTTGGTAGCGTTCAACTCATAGAGACTCAGCGTATTGAGAGGCGAGGCACCCGAGGCTGGAAAGAGCGCGGGAAATGACCGCGGTTCCGGGAAGCGTGGCGAAATGCCTTCTTCCAGCACGCTCTTCAGCTTCGTCTCATTCGCATAGAAAAACTGGGTTTTCGCTGCTTCGGCACCGTTCAAGCTCACGGTGATGCCAAAAGTATTGTTAGCGTTATCCGGGATGAGAGGCCCATAACGGACTTGGATGTTGTCCGTTGGCAGCAACACCACAGCGGGGTTGTCCCATCGCGCCTTATGCAAAGGTGAGCGAAGATGAGCATACGGGGCCGGGACCCAATAGTTGAGGTCGAAGCCCACACCGTCATTGGGGCCAGTGATCAGGCCGGGAATCGTTCTAGCAGCTCCCGTCAGGGCGCTATTCCAGTCGTCCATCTTATTTTGGCCTCCAGAGCTCAGGTCATCCTGAAATCTCCTGTCTTTGGGAAAGGGGGTGCCGAAAATTTTCGTTTCGCCCGGTTTCATCACCACCTCCGTCGCGCTATCCAGACTGGTCGAGAGCGTCATGTTGAAGGTTTTATCCTTACCCAAGTCACCGTAATACATTTTATTGAAAGCGACGAGTCCCGAGGTTGGAGTGGGCTGGCCGTTGATCAGGACTTGGAAGCCGATGGGAATTTTTGAAAACTCGACCTGGAGATTGGTGCAGCGGAGTGGCACGCTGTATGGATTGTGCAACGTGATGACCGGGAGATACATCAGGTGGAGCCAGTGTCTGTATGTGACACCATCATCCCCAAGGAAGTTGCATGGCCGCGTCACCAAACTGAATACCATGTCCACGCGCGCCACCGTGGGCATCAGCACGGGCCTTTTCACCTTGCTCATGTCCGGCTCGTAACGGGTCTTGTTCAAGGTGGCATCGTTGATTCCCTTCAAATAGCTTGGCGGGGTGGTCACGACAGGCAGGGTCGCTTTGAGTCCGTCCTTGGGGTTGTCATTGGCGGTGGTGCGGCGATAGAGCCTGGCGTAATTCGCGTAGAGTTCCCACTGGCTGTCTGATGTCGCGTTTTTAAACGGCGTGGTTGTGTTGGAGTAAAGATACCGTCCCGAGTATCCGGCAGGCAGGGTGGTCGTCCCATACGCCCCATCGAACAACACACTCAGATCGGTCTTCAGGCCGCCGTTTGCCACATCCACCTGCAACGATGAGGAGTTGACGGTGAAGTCGTTGAAAAAGCCTTGAACGCTACTTTTAGGAGCCTTGAGTTGCGCCTCATTGAGGGTGACGAGTTTGGGAAGGGAATCGCGCAAACTGGCAGCCGGCTCGTCGAGAAACTCCATGCCATCCACCTTGATAAAGCGATTGCGCGCCGGAGTGCCCGCTTGCGTGATCGAGTC
>JANMJJ010000129.1:0-28606 GCA_031371325.1 Akkermansiaceae bacterium
GAGTCCAAGCGGTGGTCGATGTTCGCCAGCAGCCGCTCGCCGGTGAGGGAATCGACGATTTCGCCTTCGAACGAGACCCGGGAAACGAACGACGCGACTTCGGCGGAACCGAGGTTGCCGGTGAGGGTTGCTTTGGCACCCGGGTGGACGGTGGTGACCGGCGTGCCGGCCTTCTGGCCTTCGATCACGTCGATGGGGTCAGTCCCGGTAAACGAGCATTGACATCGATGGGGTCAGTCCCGGTAAACGAGCATTGACAGGAGGGCACTCAATCGCTTTTCTGAGTCCATGGCCAGACCGTTGAGATATGAGGCATCAGGCGGGGTGTATCATGTGATGGCGCGCGGGGATGGCGGGAAGATGGTTTTCGAGGATGACAAGGACCACTTTGCGTGGGTGGATTTGCTGGAGAGGGCATGCGCCCGCTTCGGCTGGCGGGTGCATGCGTGGGTGCTGATGGGTAACCATTTTCATTTCCTCGTGGAAACGCCGGAGCCGAACCTGGTGCCGGGCATGAAATGGATGCTCGGGGTTTACTCGCAAGGCTGGAATCGCCGCCGTCAGCGCCACGGGCATGTTTTTCAAGGACGTTATAAGGCCGTGGTGGTCAATGGCGAGGAGCGGGACGGGAGTTATTTCAAGATCGTGGCGGACTACATCCACCTCAATCCGGTGCGATCGGGCTGGGTGGGCGGCGCGACCGGCAAGAGCCTGAAAAGCTGGCGATGGAGCAGTTTCCCGGCGTATGCGGGCGGGAAGAAACCGGATTGGCTGGAGACCGACCGGGTGTTGCGGGCGTTTCAACTTTGCGAGGGCAACCGCGGAGGAAAAGCCTATGGCGGCTATCTGGAGGCGAGGGCGAAAGATCCTGACTCGGCGGTGAATGATGCCTCGCTGGCGGAATTGAGGCGGGGCTGGTATCTCGGGGAAAAGGGGTTCGGCGAGAAGGTATTGGAAGCGATTTCAGAAGCCGCCCGCCCGAAGAGGAAGAAGGGCAGCTTGGGTGGAGAAGCGGCCAAGGCGCACGATCATGCGGAAGCGGAAAGGATCGTGAAGGGTGGATTGGCGGCTTTGGGAATGCCGGATGTGGCGTCGGAATTGCGTGGACGCGGGAAGTGGATCCGGGAAAAGGCGGTGATCGCCGCAGTGATCCGGAAACGGACCGGCGTGGGAAATCTCTGGATCGCGGGGCGTCTTAAAATGGGCCACGAAGGCAGCGTGACCCGTGCGGTGCGCTGGGTGCGGGAGGACGCTGCGGGGAGGAAACTGGGAAAATCCCTTGAAGTAATGCTTGATTACCGGGACTGACCCCAAAGCTGACCCCAAAGCTGGGTTTGCGTTCCGGTTTGCCGTCGCCGATTCATGGATGAAGAATCTCGGGATCTCCAGGCCGGTGGAGCGATTTGAAGTCGTTGACATTCTTGGTGTAGAGCCGCGTGGCACTGACTTTTCGGGCGGCGCACAGGTGGAGGAAATCGTAAATGGCTCCGCCGCGCACGCCACGGTTTTGGGATACTGACATGGCTTCAATGAGTTCGGCATCGTCGAGTTCCGTGGTACGCACCCACGGCAGAATGCTCTCGCGGATCAGCCGGGCGATCGCATCCGCAGACATTCTGAAACCGAGTCTTCCGCCGGTCAGGGGCTAAAGGTTTCCACCAGTGCATGGCGATGCACGAAAGGCCGATATTTTTCCAGCACCGAGACACAGACCGCATGCTGGGAATCGTTTTCCACCAGCGACGCGATCAAAATGGAACTGTCTGCTGCGGCGATCATTTCAAGCCGCTCAGTTTACGGATTCGCTCCTCGCGGTCGGTGACAATGGCCTTTCGCACGTCGTCATCATCCAGGGTTTTGGCAGCCTGGATGACGAGCCGCCCTCCGCGTTTCACGAGGCGGGCGTCTTCGTCCGGCAATGGCGCAAGGAATACGCCATCTCCTTTGACCTCGAGATTGAGCCGCGAGCCGCTGCGGAGATGGAGTTGCTCCCTGATGTTTCTGGGGATGACCAGTCTTCCTGAGGAGTCGATCCTGACGGTCGCTTTCATGGCAGGAAAAATGGCACGTGTCAAACCATGACCAGAGAGCGGGTGGAAAGGGGTTGGTTGATTTCAGGAACCGCAAATTGCACCGCAGGAGAACCATTTTCTTTCCGCAACCACCTCTGGACAACCTACTCCCGACCGATCAAAACATGGGGAGTGAAACGCTTTTTTCGATCCGAGGCTGGTGCGGTCATGTGGTGGGTCCTGTCGGTGCTGGTGCTGGCTGCTGCACTCGCGCCATGGCTTTACCAGGCGGGGAAGAGTCTCGCCGAGACCGCAGCGACGGGGGATTTGCCAGCCATTCTCGAATGGCTGGGGGCGGCCTGCGGGCGGTCGGACTTCAGCCGGTTTTTCGCCCGGGCGCTGTTGTTAGCGGCGGTGGTGACGTTGCCGGTGCTGGTCTGGAGGATCCGGGTGATGCGGGCCGCGAGTGGTGGAAGGGTGGATTCATGTGTCCCGGTGTCGTGGGAGTCCGCGCTGATCCAGATCGGTGTGGGCTGCGTCATCGCCGCTGGCATGTTGTGGGTGCTCGGGCTGTTGCTAGCAGGGCAGGGGGTTTTCACGCCGAAGCCGGGTGCGCCGGGTTTCGGGAAACTGATGGGTAAGATTCTCGTTCCCACGGTGGTGGTGCCGCCGTTGGAAGAATGGTTGATCCGCGGCTTGTTGTTAGGAATGTGGCTCAAGTTTTCGAAGCCGCTGGCGGCTTGTGTTGGGACCTCGCTGTTTTTCGCCTTCATCCATTTTTTGAAACCGCCGGAGGGCTCGGTCATCGCCGATCCGGCGTCCGCGCTGGCGGGCTTCGAACTGCTGGGGAAGGTGCTGTTCCATTTCACCAACCCGCAGTTTTTCGTCACCGACTTCGCCACCTTGTTCTTCGGTGGTATGATCCTCGCGTGGGCGCGGGTGCGGACGGCAGCGCTGTGGTTCTCCATCGGCCTTCATGCGGGATGGATCGCGGGCTTCAAGGGTTTCAACCAGCTCTATTGTCCGGCCGCCAGTCATCGGTGGGGAATCGGGGAAACCTTTTCCGGGCCTTTCCCGATGGTGACGCTGGGCCTGACGGCCGTGATCTGCCACTATGCGTTGCGGCGTTTTGAAACGCGGCGGGCGATCGGTTAGCCGCGCATCACGGTGACCACGAAGATCCGCCGGAACCCGGCGCGGCGCAGGATTTTCGCGCATTCGTGGACGGTCGAGCCGGTAGTTAGAACGTCATCGACCAGCACCGCGCCGGCCGGCGCTTGGCCGATGGAGTGGCGGCCGGCGCGAGTGATGGCGAAGGCCCCGCGCAGGTTTTCCATGCGTTGGGCACGGGTGAGCGCGGTCTGGTGGCCGGTTGCGCGGGTCCGTTGCAGGGCTTTGACGACCGGCAATCCGGTGTGGCTGGCGAGCACCCTTGAGATTTCCTCGGCTTGGTTGAAATGGCGGTGTTGGAGGCGTTTGCGATGCAACGGAACGGGGACCAACGGCCAGTTTCCAGCGAGCGCCGGGGCGAACCGGGGATCGCCGAACGACCCGGCGGCGAGTCGCCCGAGGTCGTTCGCGAGATGGAGTTCGCGGCTGTATTTCAAGCGGTGGATCATGTCCAAGGTGCGGTCGTCGCGGACCATGGCGGGTCGGGCGAACTCGAAGGCAAACTTGAGCCGGTGGCAGTTCGGGCAGGCGAACGCACCGTCGATTTGCCCTTGAAACGACTCGCCACAGGCGGTGCAAAATGGCTCCGCGAGTTTTGGCAAATCCGCGTCGCAGGCATCGCACAACGCCCGCCCGTCCGACAAGATCGCACGGCACACCGCGCATTGCGGCGGGTAAAGTAAATCCAGCGGGCGGGCCAGCCATTTCCGCCAGCCACGGGCGTCAGGCCGGGGCATCGGCGGCGTCATCGGGGCTTGTCAGGTAGTTCGTTAGCACACCCGCGACGAGAATGCCGGCGAGCGGGAGCAGACCTTGTTGGAGGGATGCACCGGCGAGGATCCACAGGCTGGAATCCGGCTGAATGGCCGCCACCGTCACGCTGCCGAGGACGGCGTTGACGAAGATCCAGCCGGTGTGAAGGCCGATCGACAAGCACAACGAAGCGGTCCGCCAGCGGGCATAAGCGAGGACCGCGCCAAGCGCGAACAACGGCGTGACGGTGCCCAAAACGATGCGCGGCTCGGAAATCCGCGCGACGATTTTGCGCAGCAGTTCGAAGCCCACGCCCGAGGCATCCGGGTCGGGTACGTTCAAGCCGGGCGGCGGATTGAGGCAATGCACCAGTGCGAACAGCAGCGCCGAGAAACCGATCGCCGCCAGCGGGCGCATTGCGCGCAGGAAGATCCCCAGGGCGATTCCGCGGAACACGAGTTCTTGGAAAATCGCCAGCCCGAGCGCGGTGGAGAATCCCCGCAACGCGATCTTCGCCACGGATTCAGCGGGATGTTTCCACTCGAAGGCCCCCGCGAGGATCAAGACTCCGGCGATCAGCAAAAACACCACCGTGACCAGCAAAAACCCGCTCGCTCCCTGCCGCAGCCCCTGCGGATTGGCCTGCAGCCGCTGCCCGCTGTTCCAGCCGCGCGCCCGGGCCGGAAGATGCCTGCCCTCGGCTGGCCGGGAGTGGACCCGCAGCCAATGGATGAACGGCAGGAACAGCAGCACCGCAGATCCCAGCAGGCTGGCTTCGAAGAATTTTGGAAAATCCGCGGTCCGGCAGAGCCCGGCCAGCCATTGCAGCGGGCCGTTGGTTTGCTTGACGGAGGAGACTTCCGCGAGGGCTTTTCCCGCGTTGTAAAGCAGCGGGGAAACCCACGCGCCCAGCAGCACCGAAGCCGCAGCGTAGAGCCACACTTTCAGGATCTCGGAGGGAGACTCACCGCGCATGGGCGGGATCATGCCGGTGCGTTAGATAAAATGAAAGCCCGGGATCGGTGAATTTACCTTGGTGCGGATTCCCCGGCTCTTTTACGCTGCGGCCATGCTCAGCATCGAACCGGTCGGAAACATCCGCTGCCAATGGGGCGAAGGCCCGATTTGGTGGCAGGGGGCGCTTTATTTCGTCGATATCGAGGGCCACCGCGTCCATCGCTTCGATCCCGCCGACGCCAGTGAAAAATCCTGGGATGTCGGCCAACGCGTGGGCACCGTGGTCCCCCGTGAGAGCGGCGGGCTGGTCATCGCCGGCGATCACGGGCTGCTTTTTCTCGACGAGGAAACCGGTCACTTGACCGCCATTGCTGATCCCGAGACGGACAAGCCGGACAACCGTTTCAACGATGGCAAATGCTCGCCCGACGGCCGCTTTTTCGCCGGAACCATCAGCTTGGTGAAGAAGACCGGCGATGCGAAACTCTACCGGCTCGACCCGGATCTCACGCTCCACGAAGCCTTCGGTCCGGTCACCAATTCCAACGGCATCGTCTGGTCGATCGACGGGAAGACGGTTTTTTACATCGATACGCCGCGCCAGGAGGTGCTCGCCTTCGACTACGAGAACGGCCACTTGCGGAACCTGCGCAGCGTGGTTTCCACCGCGCATCTGGACTCCTCGCCGGACGGCATGGCGATCGACGCGGAGGGCAACCTATGGATCGCGTTTTGCCACGGGGCCTGCGTGGTTAGCTTCGATCCGGAAACCGGCGAGGAGCTGCGGCGCATTGAGCTGCCGTGCCTGGAAACGACCGCCTGCGCCTTCGGCGGGCCGGATCTAGCGGATCTCTACGTCACCACCGGCGTCCACAAATCGGTGGTCGAGAAGCACGCCGGGCGCTTGTTCGTCATCCGCGGCTTGGGAGTCAAAGGGCTGGCGGCGAATGCGTTTGCGGGTTGAGGGGGGAAGCTGCTAGGGGGCACGATTATTGCAACGGCGGATTCAATCTGTTGTTGAATTGGAATTGGGATGCCCATCGAATGCCTAAAATTGTTAGTCTTCTTATCTTAGATCCAGAATTTGCGGCCTTTTTCGTCAATCAGTCGGCAAATAAAATCGTCGAATGGCGGAGTGGCGGAAATCCGCTGGGACACCGGTGTTTTACCATGTCATTTCGCGGGTGGTGGAGCGGCGGTTTGCGTTTGGGGCGGAGGAGAAGGAGAAATTCCGGGCGTTGATGCGCTTGCAGGAGAAATTCACGGGTTGCCGGGTGGTTTCGTACTGCCTGATGTGCAACCACTTCCATCTGTTGCTGGAAGTCCCGCCGATGGCGGACGCTGGGCTTTCGGATGAGGAGCTGTTGAAGCGGTTGTCGGCAATTTACAGCGAGGGTTTCGTGGCCGGGGTGGCGAAGGAATTGGCGGATGCGAAGACGGTGGTTTACGCGAACGATGGCAGGCTGGATGAGGCGGTGAAAGCGATTCACAAGCGATTCACTTACCGGATGCAGGATCTCGGCGAGTTCATGAAGGGGTTGTTGCAACGATTCACCCAGTGGTTCAACCGGGCGCATTCTAGGACGGGACGGCTGTGGGAGGATCGGTTCAAGAGCGTGATCGTGGAGGACGGCGTTGCGGCGAAGACGATTTCCGCCTACATCGACCTGAATCCAGTGCGCGCCGGGATGGTGAAGGATCCGGCGGATTACCGCTGGAGCAGCTATGGCGAGGCAATCGGTGGCGGAGGAAAGGGCAACGGCAAAACCGCGCGGGCTGGCTTGGTGCGGGCTTTGCGGGCGCATCAGGGGATCGGCGCGGATGCCGATTTGTGGGCCAGCGGAGTTTCGCGGGAATACCGGAAACTATTGATGGCTGGCGCTGTTGGGAAAACTTCGGACAATGTGGGTCGGGATGGGAAAATGGTCACAAAGGCTTTGCGAAAGGGGATTTCAAGGGAAGAAGAGAAGAAGGAGCGCGAAAGGGACGGAGAAATTCCCCTAGGGAAAGCGCTCCGCTGTCGAATCCGCTATTTCACGGATGGGGCGGTGATCGGCAGCAGGAATTTTGTGGATGAGGCTTTCGCTAAATCGCGCTCGCGATTCGGGCCGAAACGAAAGAACGGAGCAAGAAAGATGAAGGGAGATGCCACGCCCGCGAACGGAATTTTGTGGAGCTTCAGGGAGTTGAGAAAAGGCGTGGCCGGATGAGGCTCTGCGGAGATTGAATCTTTGATACGGTCCCGACAAGCGAGCAGTGAGGGGCAATTGATTCGTTTCGCGGATCTCCTGCTGGAGCAGGGGAACTCGAGGCGTCCATTCCCCCTATGGGCTAGCCAAGCGGGAATTATGCTGCCACGGTCTCCGCATGTTCCGAAAAACTCTGCTGATAGTGCTGGCCGGTTTGTTCAATTGCCTAGTTCCCGTGTGGGCTCAGGACGAAGCCGCCGCGGCGGACGGTTCCACCACCGTGAAGCCCAAGACAGGGGATTCCCCCGGGCCGGACCGCTTTTGGCAGGCGACCGTGAACGGCGGTCACTTCATGGTGGCGCTCGACCGCATCGCCTCGGTTAGTCGCCACAAATATGTGCTCGACGGGGCATTGATTGTCGATGAGGTCACGGTCGATACGGTCGGCCAGGCGTTGGCGCGGTTCTATTTCATCATTCCGATCACCGATGCCACGCCGGGAAATTCGGTGGCGGGGATTGCGAACCGCGGGCGCGAGTTGCTCGACAAGGCGGCCGAACGGACCGGGATCGCCGTGCAGAACATGGTGATGAAAAAATACCCGGAAACCAGCCATGCGAAGTCCATCGAATACCGCGTGCTCAGCGCGGCGGACCTCACGGCGCTTTACGGCAGTGTCCGCAATGCTTGGGAAACTGGGCACGGTCGGCAGTTTTCCGCCAAGTGACGAGCGGCTTGCAAAGCCACCCGTCATTGCGGAAGTTCCCCGCGACACCATGAGTTCATTTGAAACAAAAGTGCGGGAGGCGCTGGCCAATCCTCTCAACCAGGGCGAACTCGCGGACGCGGACGCCGTCGGCACGGTCGGCTCGCCCGAGTGCGGCGACATGCTGCGGATGTGGCTCAAATTCACGGAAAAGGACGGCAAGCGGGTGATCGACCGCGCGTCGTTCCAAGCATTCGGTTGCCAGACGGCGATCGCGGTGGCCTCGATGGCGACCGAGTTGCTGCGCGGCAAGACGGTGGATGAAGCGAAGCACCTCAGCGCCCAGGAACTCACTGGCGATCTCGGCCCTTTGCCGCCGATGAAAATCCATTGCGGCCAGCTCGTGGAAGGGGCTTTGAGAAATGCCTTGGACAATGACGCGGTGCCGGTGGAGCCCACTGCCGGAACGATGGCCCCGACCCTGGCATCCTCGCTGCATCGCAAGACGGGGGGCACCCTTCGCATCGTGCCCCTCGATTGAGCGTGGGTTTATTTTCCCTGATAGCGATAAAGAGGCCGCGTGCGCGGCGTTAGCTATTCTCCCGACCCATTCATTTCGTGCTAGAACTCCAAGAAGTCAGTTTCACCATCCGCAAAGACGGCGAGGATATCCCGCTGGTGGACCGCGTCTCGATCCGCGTTCCGAAAGGGCACTTCATGGCCATCGTCGGGCCATCGGGTTGCGGGAAGACGACCTTGCTGAAGACCATCGCGGGCCTGAATCCGGAGTCGGGCGGGGCGTTGTTCTGGGACTCGCGGGATTTGTCGAAAGAGGGGGATTTCTCGCCGTCGGAGATCGGTTATGTGCCGCAGTTTTCGATCGCTTACGAACCGCTGTCGGTGGACGAATCGGTGGAAGCCGCCACCCGCTTGCGCGTCCGTTGCAGCAACACCGCGGAACTCGATCACCGGATCGACCGGGTGCTCGAGGAAACCGGGCTGGGCCCGATCAGCGACCGGCAGGTGAAAGTGCTATCAGGCGGACAGAAGCGCCGGTTAGGGCTGGCGATGGAGCTGGTTTCCGATCCCAAGCTGCTGCTGTGCGATGAGGTCACGTCCGGCCTCGATCCGCGGTCGGAGCGGGAAATCGTCCGCCTGTTGCACGATCTATCACGCAAGGACGGGCGGATCGTTCTATCAGTCACCCACTCGCTGGCGCATCTGGAGTTGTATGATTCCATCCTGGTGTTGCACGAGGGACGGGTGGCATTCCACGGGCCGCCGGAGCAGTTGACCCACTATTTCTCCGTCGGCGATACCGAGGAAGTCTATCCGCGGCTGGCGACGCAACCGTCCGAGCGCTGGCACAGCTCGTGGCAGAAACACCGCGAGTCCTATCAGAAAATGATGGACAAGAGCCGTGCGCTGCTGGTTTCCAGCGGTGCCCTGCATGTCCCGCAGCCTGTGGAAGGCGAAACCGCCTCGCCCGAGGCTTTGAGGCTGCCGGGTTTTTTCAGCCAGTTCGCGACCTTGTTGTCGCGCCGCTGGCGGATTTTCTTCCGCGACCGGGGACAGGTGTTCCTGCAACTGGCGATCATCCTTTGCTTCCCGATCTTGGTCACGATCTTCAGCGACAAGGCGTCGGGCAACATCCGCCGGTTTTCCGACACCCATCAGACCAACTTGGCTGCGGAGATCCAAGAGCAGCAAAGCGTGCGCTCGGACCAAGCCAAGGTCGGCTCGGCGATCTCCGGGATTATCATGTTCCAGGTGGTGTTGCTGTCCTTGATGGGCTCTAACAATTCCGCACGCGAGATCGCCGGCGAGCGGCCGATTTACGAGAAAGAGAAATTCGGCGGGCTACGGCCGTCGGCCTATCTAGCGTCGAAGGTGGCGTTCTTATCGTGTCTGGTGATCGGGCAATCATTGTGGATGGCGTTTTTCGTGAACTTCTTCGGCACCTTCCGCGGCGATTTCATCCAGCACGCGGGCTTCCTGCTGCTGATCAACGCGGCGATGACGGCCATCTGTCTGGCCATTTCCTCGCTGATGCGGACGGCCGAGCAGGCGTCCTTGCTGTCGATCTATCTGGTCGGTTTCCAGCTCCCTCTATCAGGAGCCGTGCTCGCGCTGCCGGAGAGTGTCGAGGCCTTCACCCGGCCGTTCATTTCAGCTTACTGGGCTTGGTCCGGCTCGGTGGAAGCGTTGCAAACCCAAGTGCATGACGCCGTGAAATCGGTGATCGATACCAGCCTTTCCGCCCAAAACGCCTGCCTTTACGCGCTTGGCGCGCACATCGTGGTGGCGCTCATCGCCGCGTGGGCCGGTGCCCGCAGGCCGCAGTGGGACTAGGCGGAAATTTTTTCTCCCTCGATTTCAACGATTCTCCGACTAATCTCCCACCCAGAACCCCTTTGAAACATGGCACGCCGCGCTAGCTCACACATTCACCCCGGGATCATCATCGGTGGCATCGCCGCCATCCTAGTGGCGGTCATCGTCGGGAAATCCCTGATCGGGAAAAAGTCCTCCTCGTTCGGCGATGTTGCCAAGTTGAGCGTGGATGAGTTGCTGGAAAACGGCAACAGCCTGCGCGGCAACGAGTATGTCATCGAAGGCCAGATCGACGAGAAACTCCAGTGGACGACCGCCCGCGGGCAGTTGGTCAGCGTGAAGGTCGATGCCCCCGGCGGTGATGAGTTCGTGGGCATCGAGATTCCCAGCCAGTTCAGCAAGCTCAACATCGACACCAAGCAGAAATACGCCTTCCGCGTGAAGTTCCGGCAGGGCGGCATCGCCGTGGCCACCGGCGTGAACCGTCTCTAACGAAAGATTTTCCATCGCCATGAAAACCCGATTGTTGCTTCCCCTGTGCCTCGCGAGTCTGGTCCACGCCCAAGTGTACACGCCGCCGCCGGGCGATACACCGGCAGCGGCCACCACGCCGCGGGACACGGCTCCCGCCGCCGAGAAAAAGCCGGCCGCCAACGGTCCGCTCGGTCAGGAAATCCCGCTGCTCGATCCGTCCGCAGAGACGATCACCGTGGGCGGCGTGGCGATCCCGTTAGGCGATAACCGGGTGCTCAAGGCGCGCTTCGAGAAATACCTCGCGCAACCGCCGGAGAGCGATGAGGCCGCCGCCAAATACCGCGACACGATCCGCGAAATCCTCGCCACCATTTCCCCCTTCAAGACGGGCGGCCCCAATCTCTACTCCGCTTTCAAGCTGCTGCCGGGTGCCTCCGCCTATCCCGGCGACGCGAACCTTTGCGGCTCGCTCGCCGAGTCCATCTACTCGGCGATGCTCGCCAAGAAGGATGTGAACGGTCTCAACAAACTCAATCAGTCGATTGAAGAGGAGAAGAAGCTCATCATCCTAGAAGGCGACCGGATAGCCCGGCACGAAAAAAGCATGGCCTTGACGGAAACGGAAGGAACCACAGGGAAAACCGAGAAAGCCGTGGTCCAGACTCCCGGTCTGGGAATCGCCTCGCTCAATTATGCGGACAAACTCCGGCGCATCGCGGAGATCGAGGTCATGAAAAAAACCAACATCGCCAAGACCGAGGCGGAGACCATCCGCACCAAGGCGCAATACCAGGTGAGCATGATCCAGTGGTTCGTGCAGCGCCGCTACGAGCACGTGTTGATGGCAGCCCGCTTCTACAACCAGATCTGGAAGGACGGCGACGCCACCCTCCGCGTGGACAAGAACTCGGACGTCTCCAAGTTGTTTTCCGAATCCGTGGGCGTCAGCCCGACCGTGGCCTCGCTCGACTCGCTTTCGAACGAAGCCATCCGCGAGGCCGGCAAATACATTGAGGCCTTCGAGCTCATGGTCTCGCGCGGCGAGCTTCATTCCGCGTCGCAGCGGCTGATGGAAGCCTACGCGCTGGGTGAATACCTCGCCCCGGTTGCCACGCTGTCGTTGGAGAAAAAGCGCCTCGTCGCCGATTACTTCCGCGATTTGAACGAACTCTATGGCACGCTCCAAGCCCACGATTACACCAAAACCATCGAGTTGGCCGCGCGCTTGAAATTGTCCGCCAAGGATTTCCCGTCCTCCAAGGTTGATAGCGCGATCGCCGCCTACACCCTCGCTTCCGACCTCGCGATCGAGGAGGCCAAGGCCCATCTGCTAGCCAAGGAAGGCGACAAGGCCGCCGAGAAAATCCGCGCGGCCGCCGAGATCTGGCCGACCAATCCCAAGCTCAATGAGTTCCGTAACCTGATGAATAACAGCGGCGTTCTGGTCGTCACCCGCAATGATTTCGACCGTCTGCTCAGCGAGAAGAACTTCCGTGAAATCCACAGCCGCCAGTATGAAATCGCTCCCGCGATCCAAGGCGATCCGAAGCGCGAGGATGCCTTCAAGCAGATCATGACCAATCTCACCAAGATCGAGGCCGCGCTCGGCAAGGCATCGGAATTCAGCAAGATGGGCCAGAACTGCGCGGCTTGGGAACAACTCGCCAAACTGCGCGAGCAATTCCCCGATGATCCGAAATTGGGCCGGGAGATCGAGCTTCTATCCACCAAGGACAAGGTCGCCGAGTTCACCAGCGCCCTCGACAAGGCCCGGCAGTTTGAAAACCGCGCGGACAAGCAGGTCGGCTCGGCGCTGTCCTGGTATCTCAAGGCCCGCAGCATCCACCCGCAAAGCGATCTCGCCGAGGCCGGTGCCAAGCGCCTGACCGACGAGATCCTGCCGCCGGACGACAGTGGCCCCGCCAAGGCGCTATCCGGTAAGGATAACTGATAAAAAGGAAAATGGGCGAGTTCGTGGGGCACCTTTGAGCGAGGCGTTTGATGGCGGGTCCGGATGGTGGCAATGGAATCGGTTTTCACCCGCTGAGCAGGAGCGCGGCCTCGTCTGGCAGGCCAGGTAGCCATTTCCCACCCAGCCAGCGACGTAGCAGACGCGTCAGTAGCAGCGTCCACCGTTGGTCCACGCGCCATCGCTCCGTGATGGCGCGGATCTGATGCAACTCTTTGCTGATCTGCGTGACAGCATGGGCGATGAGGTCTCCCTTTTCATGCAGCACGCTGACTTTTACGGTGCGCCGCCCGCCGCTTTGGAGCTGCCGACCGACTCCGGCCATGAGCATCGGGCGGCTGCGGATGGCTTCGCGGTGGTGCCCTTCGTCGTAAAACCGTACATACAGATTCCACCAGTTGTAAAACAGGCCAATGAGGTTGGCCATGAGGCGGCTGGGGGCGAGTTTGCGCGAGGAGTAGCCGCCCCAACCCCATTGGTTTTTGAGTTCGTAATCATGACGGGACAGACCTGCAATCATGGATCTTCAATGAGTCGATCTTCTACAAACCACCTTTGACGTGCGGGGCTGGAAGCAGCACATTCCGCCCGCCATGGCTTTTGCCGATGTTTTCCCCGATCTTTTAGAGCGCCCCACCCCATTGATGAGGCGGTTTTTGCAGCTTGTGTCCGAGGAAACGGGCGGGCCGTTGGAGGCGCTGGCGCGGCAAAGCCAGCAGGTGACGCGGCGGCATTTCGGCAAGACGATGCGGTTGTTCGCGCCGCTTTACGTCTCCAACGAGTGCGTGAACAATTGCAGCTACTGCGGATTTTCCCGCGATGCGGGGATCTTCCGGACCACGCTGACGGTCGAGCAAGTGGTGACGGAGGCGCGGCATTTGCACGGGCTGGGATTCCGCAATGTCCTGCTCGTCGCCGGCGAGCACCCGAAGTTTGTTTCCGACGGCTATCTGCAAAACTGCCTCGACGCGCTCAAGCCGTTCATCCCCACGCTGGCGCTGGAAGTCGGGCCGATGGAGGATGACCAATACGCGGAAATCGTCGGCCACGGCGCGGAAGGACTGGTGGTCTATCAGGAAACGTATCACCGCGAGACCTACATCCAGCTCCACACGGCGGGGCCGAAGAAGAATTTCGACTGGCGGCTGAATTGCCCGGAGCGCGCATACGCCGGGGGCTTCCGGCGGATCGGGATCGGCGCGTTGTTCGGGCTGGCGAATTGGAAATTTGAGGCACTCGCGCTGTGTGCGCATTTAGAATATCTCTACCGGAATTGTTGGAAAGCCCAGTTCACCATCGCCTTCCCACGGATGCGGCCGTACGCGGGAAATTACGAATACCAGCCGGACCCGGAGCTTTATCTACCGGACAAGCAATTCGTTAGACTCATCGCGGTGTTCCGGCTGCTGTTCCCGCAAGTCGGCATCGTCGTTTCCACCCGCGAGTCCGCGCCGCTGCGGGATGCCATCGCCACGCTCGGCGTGACCCACATGTCCGCCGGGGCCAAAACCGAACCCGGCGGCTACACCGGCGCGGGCAGCGAGGATCTGCATCTCACGGTCAAAGGCCGCCGCGTGGAGTTGCTGGAAAAATCCGGCTGTGAGAAGGCGACCGAGCAATTCCAGATCCACGACACCCGCAGCCCCGCCGAAGTGGCCGCGGTGCTGCGCGGGCTGAATCTCGATCCGGTGTGGAAGGACTGGGACGAGTCGCTGTTGGCGCTGGCTTGAAATGACGGTCGCCGCAACAGCCCTCGCCGCGCTTGATCTGCTAGGCGCGATCATTTTCCCGGCTCTCCTCGCGGCGACGTTTCCCGCACAAGGGATCATCGTCCGAAAAACCCGGCAATTCGCCTTGGACAAGAGCCAGAACCCTAGACACCACCACCAGCGCTGGCGGGGCAAAAATATGATTGCCGGGACGTGTGCCCGCTTTGCTAGCATCCGGGGGTGAAGCGCGACAACGGGGAAACGGCGGAGGGAAACCGGGACAAGCCGTGGCTGCCGTTCGCGATCATCATCGCGGCCAGCGCGCTAGCGCATCTGTGGTGCCTCGGCTCGCGGTTTTACATGGATGACATCTCGCAGATCCGCGACGCCGAACTCGTCCGCTCGGGTCATTTTTGGGAAATGAGTTTCGGCCAGTGGACCAATCTCGGGTACTTCCTCCAGTACCGGTTGTTCGGGATGTCGGAGGTGGGGTTCCATGCGGTGAACTGGCTGTTGCACACGGCGGTGGCGTGCGTGTTGTTCGCGTTCGGGCGGGATTTTTTGCGCGACCGATGGCCGGCGGGGGTGGCGATGTTCGGCGCGCTGTGGTTCGCGGTGCATCCGCTGGCGAGTGAAATTCCCAACTATGTGCGGACGCAGGATCTGGCGTGGGTCACCCTTTTTTCACTGCTGGCGGCGTGGGCACTGCTTCGATACCTGAGAGAGGGCGGCGGGTGGAAATTGGCGGGCGGCGCGATCTGCCTCCTCGGCGCGACGGTTTCCAAAGGTCCGGGATTGTTTCATGCCTTGATGACGACCGGCGCGGTCGGGTTGGCGTTTCTCTCGCCGCTGCATTGGGCCTTGCTGCGCCGGAAGGCCGGGTGGGTCGCCGGGGCGGTGGCGCTCCTCGTTGCCGCGCTGTGGCTGACGGGCTTGTTAGGCTCCGGGCTCGGGGTTGTCCACCAGTGGTCGAACCCGCGCTTCATCGGCAATGCCTACACGATTTCCAGGGTATTCTGGGAATTCGCCTGGCGCAGCGTGATCCCGGTGGCGCTCTGTTCGGACCACCACATCGCGGAGACGCTGATCCCGGTAGGCGCGAATTTCCTGAACATCCCCGACAAGGTGGCGATGTTGGCGGCGGCGGGAATGCTCGCGCTCGCCGGCTTGAGCGGGTGTCTCGCGTGGCGGAAACCGACGCGACTGTTCGGCGTCTGCCTGCTCCTCTATGTCGCGACGATCTTGTTCCGCGTCTTCTATCTGATTCCGGAGTTCATGCCGGAATACCGGATCTATCCGGGGCTGCCGTGGTTCTGTCTCGGCGCGGCCATCGCTCTAACTTCCGGCTGGAAATGGCTGTTCACCACGATTTCACCGCGTATCCCGGCGGCTATTTTATTGGGAGTGTGCATCGTGCTTTCCGCGAAGCGGTCGTTCCTGTGGCACGACCTCGACCGCTTGATGGCGAACGTCCTGAAGCAATACCCAGCGCAAGCCCGCGCGCTCTGGGAGCTGGATGACCGCGACCTAGAGGCCGGAGATTATCAGGCGGTGATCGACCGGCAACGCCAGCTCTGGCCGGACGTGGAGCGGCAATACATCGCGCGAAACAAACAACTGGCCCCGGGCCGCGAGTTGCCCAGCGGGCACTTCGTCCTCGCCGTGGTGGCGATCTCCGGTCGCTACGCCTGCGCCCTCGCCCACACCGAGGGCCCGGCGGCGGCGCTGCGGGTGATGGCGCAACTGGAAGCGCAGATGAATCTGATGGGGATGACCCCTGCTAACAAACCGCTCGAATGGGGGTATTTCCACCACGACAAGGGACTCGTCCTGGAAATCGCCGGGAATTACCCGGCCGCCATCGCCAGCATGCGGCAAAAAGACCTGCCGGAGTCGTGGAAGCGCGACTTGATACGCGTCGAAAAAAAGCTCGCGGCGCTCACGCCAGGTTCGTGAACACCACCTGCACGTCGTCGTCGTCCTCGATTCGATCCAGGATCGCCTCGACCTCTTCCATCTGCTCTTCCGTCAGCTCGATGGGCTGGGTCGGCAACCGTTGCAGGCTGCATTTCGTCGGCACGATGCCGGCCGCTTCCACCGCATGGCTCAAGCTGGCGAACGCGCCATACCCGCCGATCACCGAAACCACGCCCTCATCGACGGAAAGCTCTTCCAGCCCGGCGTCTATCAGCTCCAGCTCCAGCTCCTCAAGGTCGCGGCCCGCAGGCACGGGGAACTCGACGACCGACTTGCGGTTGAACATGAAATCCAGCTGCCCGCCATTCACGAGCTGCCCGCCGTTTTTGTTGAAGATGATTTTCAGGTTGCCGACCGTGCGGTTGGAATTGTCCGTCGCGCACTCGACGATGAACAACGAGCCGTGCGGTCCTTTGCCCTCGTAGGTGATTTCGGAAATGTCGGCGGCGTCCTTGCCGGCGGCGCGTTTGATGGCGTTCTCGATGTTTTCCTTCGAGAGGTTCTGGGCCTTCGCGTTGTTGATCGCCACCCGCAGCGGCGCGTTGGATTCCGGCTCCGGGCCGCCGTTCTTGGCGGCCATCGTAATGGATTTGGCCAGCTTCGGAAACACCTTGGACATGGTGGCCCATCGCGATTCCTTCGCCCGGCGGCGGCATTCAAAGTGTCTTCCCATGGTTTTTTGTTGGTTAGAATTAGCCGGTGAAGCACCGGGGCGGGGAGTAAAGCAGGCGGACGGCGAGATGCAAGTGAAGTGCTGGCCTGGCAGGCTTTTCAAGCCCTCTCCGCCGATAAGACACCGCTGCCGCGAAGGCGGTCGCAATACCCCAGAAGCTGATAGCCGGACAGTCCGAAAAACGGCTTGGGCGTCGCCCGCAGGAATTCGTGGCCGAAACGGAACAGCCCGTAGCCGATCAGATAGACGTGAACAGGAACGCCAGCTTCGCCCCGGCGAAAGCACCTGCCAGTCCTGCCGCATAAAGCAACGCCACCCGCCCATCCTTTTTCGACTCGCGGAACCAATACACCGCGCCCCACGCGATGCCGAAGAGGAGCATCAAGGCGTAGATCGGCGAGCCGGTGGGTGTGAGGAGGATGTTCACAGAAAGTCCACTTATTCTCCTCCTGAAAACAACCACCCGATTGCGACCTGCGAGGCAAAGAAATCAAGAAAAGCTGGATGACGAAAAATAAGCTGACCCCGTTTCGGACTCCATGAAAAACGTCATTGAAATCGACCGCGAGCAGGGCATTGAACGAGTTGATTTCGGCCACTCATTGCTGGACGCTTTTGGATTTCTTCGCGATCTTTTTGGCGACCTTCTTCGTGGGCTTCTTGATCGCCGGACTCGCTTGTTTCGCGATGGGTTTGGTGGAAATTTCGGCTTTCTTCGCCGTTTTCTTGGCCACGGTTTTCTTGACGATCTTCCTTTTGCTGATGGTACTAACAGTGGCGGCAGGAGCGGATGAATCATCCAAATCAATCCCGAAGATGCCGCTGATGTCCTCAAACACCACGCCTGTATCTCCATCGCCCGCTTGTCCGGCTACGGCATCTCCAGCTTCGGCGATCAGCTCGAGGTGATCCACCCCGCGCAACAGAAACAGGAGTTCCGGCTTGTGATCCAAGCGTGCGCCGATCCCATACACCACGGCGGCGACATGTTTGCAAATCCCGGCGTAGTCAGGGCAGGAGCATTTAAAGGTGATTTCCGCCGGTGCGGGAAACAGACCGGATTTCTCGCGGGTGACGGCTTCCATCACGGGGGCCGGAAGTTTTCCTTGGAGCAGGCCGATGAGGGAGGTGATTTGACCGGAGCATTCCTTCTTTAAATCCTTCCAGCGACCCGCTCCCAACGGCTTGATTTGGATGCCCACCTTGTAGAGTGATGAGCCGTTCACGAGTGCTTCGACGGAGCCATCCTTCACCTTCAAGTCGATCACCGCGCCGTGGCGGAGGTAGCTGCGACCGCGCGGAAGGCGGCTTTCGAAATCCCGGTATTGTTCGAGATTCGCGTTCCAGGATTTCCCCCAGAATGTGGTCGTCAGCTTGGTGCCGGCCAGAGAGACGGGGTCGAGCTTCTCGCCTTTTTTGGTCAATTTCGCGGCAAGCTTTGCCGCATTGATCTTCTTCTGCGCGACGGAGACGTAGGGACCGTATCCAAAATAATCGTAGCGACCCATGGTGTTATTCGTTGGTGTTGATTTGGTGGATGTCCAGCGCGACGAAACCGAGTAATTCCGCATCGCTCATGGCAGTCAATGCAAGCTCGCCGCCATCGGCAAGCACGCCGTCCGCGAGGCCGCGCTTTTCCTCGATGAGGCGGTCGATTTTTTCCTCCAGCGTGCCGCGACAGACGAACTTGTGGACGAGGACGTTCTTCTTTTGGCCGATGCGGTAAGCACGGTCGGTCGCTTGGTTTTCGACGGCCGGATTCCACCAGCGGTCGAAGTGGATGACGTGTGAGGCGGCGGTCAGCGTGAGGCCGGTGCCGCCGGCTTTGAGCGAGAGCAGGAAAAATGGCGGCCCTCCGGCGCGTTGGAAATCCTCGACGAGCGCACGGCGTTGTTTGATTGGCGTCTTTCCAGTTAGAACGAGTCCGTCGCGCTTGAAAATCCCTTTGAGATGATCGCGCAAGGCGGGGATGAGTTCGGTGAACTGGGTGAAGACGAGGATCTTCTCCTGGCGCTCGGCGATGGGTTGGCAGAGCTCGCCGAGGCGGAGGAATTTCCCGCTCAATGCCGGCTGATAGTGGGCGTCGCCGCTGAATTGCGAGGGATGATTGCAGATTTGTTTGAAGTTCATCAACGCGGCAAGAATGAGGCCGCGCTTTTGGATGCCTTCGGTCGCTTCTAACTGCCGGGCGAGTTGGTCCACCGCGTCTTGATAGAGGACGGCTTGTTGTTTGGTGAGCTGGCACCAGACGTTCATTTCGGTCTTGTCGGGAAGGTCGTTGATGATCGACTTGTCGGTCTTCAAGCGTCGCAGAATGTAGGGATGCACCAGCTTGCGCAGCGGGGCGTAGTGGATGCCTTCCTGTGAGGTGAGGCTTTTGACAAAGCGCGTGAATGCGGCGGCGTTTCCTAACAATCCGCTGTTGATGAAGTCGAAGAGTGACCACAAATCGCCGAGGCGGTTCTCGACCGGCGTGCCGGTCAGGGCGATGCGGGTTTGCGCGTTCAACTGCTTGACCGCACGGGACTGGGCGGCGGCGGGATTCTTGATCGCTTGGGCTTCGTCCAAGACGGCGACACGCCACGGGTGGGTCTTGAGGACTTCCATCCGCGCCAACATGCCGTAGGTGGTGATGACCAGATCCGCGCTATCTAGCAGCTTGGTGTTGCCCTTGGCCAGCAGGGCGAGGTTCACGCTGTCACCGGCAGATGGATGGGCGATGAAGATCCGCAGGCTAGGGGCAAATTTCCCGGCTTCCGCCTGCCAGTTCGTTAGCAACGACGCGGGGGCGATCAGAACCGACGGCCCGGCGGACGGGTTTTCTCGTTTCAAATGCAGCAATAGCGCGAGAACCTGGATGGTTTTTCCCAGGCCCATGTCGTCGGCGAGGCAGGCACCGAGTCCGAGCTGGGTCATGAAATGCAGCCAATTCACGCCCACTTGCTGATAGGGGCGCAGCGTGGCTTTCAAATCGGGATGTTTGGCGATGGCGGCCACCTGTGAGGGGTCGCGCAGTTGCATGAGCAAGTCCTTGAGCCACTCGCCCGCCTCGATGCCGCTCCACTCGCGGGCATCGGCAGTTAGTAATTCCGCCTCGCCGCCGTCGATGCCAGCGCCAGAAAGCAAGCGCAGTGCTTTTTGGAAGGAGATCCCCTCGGAGAAATGCATCTTCTGCGCGTTTTTCCAATGCTTGAGCATGTCCTGGATTTTCCCCGAGTCCGCTTCCACCCACCGGCCTTTGATCGTCACCAGCCCCTGGGCCGTCCGCAGCGTCTCGATTTCCTCAGCCGAAAGCGGCTCGCCATCGAGTGTCATCTCGATGCGAAAATCCAACAAATTGCCCATCCCCGACGCCGGCGCGCCGCCACCCACGGTCACGCTCACCTTGGGCCGCGGCGGGGCGGCGGGCTTCCACCAATCCGGAATCCGCACCGCCAGGCCGCATTCTTCGAAGATCTGGATTTCCTTCAAAAACTTCAGGGCATCCGCCGGTTGCCATGCCTGCTGTTGGTAAATGGCACCGCTCTTGAGCTGATCCGCTAGCCAGCCACTCTTCTCCGCAGCCACGCTAACGGGCTCTAGCAGGTGAAGCAAGCTCGTGCGGTTTTTGGCCCCGGCGTATTCCTTGATTGCTTGCTGCAATAGGACATGCCGCGCCTTCCCGTCTGCGGTGAGGCCGCTGGTATAAGTTGCTAGAAATGCGAACGGTCGCTCCGGGTCGCGCTTGTTTTCCGCCAGGTGAAAGGTGACGCGGCCGACCAAATGCCAGTGCGGCAAGGTCGTGTGCAACCAGCCATCGGTGCCCTTGGCGAGTTTCGTGACTTGCCCTTCCACGTGCTCGCCGAGCAGCGCCCACAGTCGTTCAAGGATCGGAATCGACAGGTACTCGCTGCCGCGCATCGGAGGAAACGTTTCGAGGAATCCGCCGGCAGCCGCGTCGTCCGGACTGGCACCGCTGCGATGGCAGAAAGCCATCAACCATTTTCCCGCGAAATCCCGCCAATAGAGCGCCGGGGCGGGAAGTTCCGCCGCCGTGGGAAGTGATGCCAGCCACAGCAACACCGCTGCGCTGCCGCTTTCACAAGCCTTGAGCGCTGCCGCTTCGTGGGACTGGGAAAAGCACAGAATCTCCTCCGCCCAATCGTCAATGATCAAATGTCCTTCTGGAGACAGTGCGAGTGAAAATGGCATTTCGGCACCTTGCTAGTCCGAGGTATGGCGGATGACAAACCAATTTCTTCCTCAGACTACGTCACCCGTTTTGGAATCCCCGTGGGCGAATTTCTGATAAGCCCGTGTGGCTGAAATCGTGGCAATGCCGCCAGCCATCCGCGAACAGGAAGGCGAGCTTGGCCCCCCGAACCCACCCGTCAGACCCGCCACATAGATCAACGAAGGCCATCTTTCTTCGACTCGCAGAACCAAAACACCGCCCCCCCCACGCGATGCCGAAGAGGAGCATGAGGGCGTAGATCGGCGAGCCGGTGGGTGTGAAGTTCAAGGCCAGCCTAATTTGATGGGGTCGATGACGCTTGCCAGATAGAGCAAAAGTCTCAGGAGGAGCGGGACTAGGAACATTTGAAAGAACCAGAACTGAACAGCTCGATAGAGCACGTCCGACTCGCCACGGGCGCTGCAGGAAAGCATTCCATAGAACCAACCCGCACCCGCAACAAACGCAAGGTTGAGAATCAACCAGAAGATTACGGTTCCCCACCGTGAGGGCAGAATTCCATGTGACACCAGCAAGATGAGACCCACGGCACTTAGCACCACGAACCCGGCAGGAAGCAGCCACAGGATCACACGGAAAGCGGCTTGAGCCCGGTTGATCGAGGGCACAAAACGCTCTTCAGCGACGGCGTTTTCCTGATTGCGCCCTTCGCAGTTCGGCTTGTTCGGTTGCTCGGTCATTCTCCCCCTGAAAACAACCACCCGATCGCGAGGCACAAGAAAAAGGAAATCATGAAAGGCTGGATGACGAAAAACAAGATGACCCTGTTTCGGACTCCATACCAAACTTCATGGGAATTGACGGAGAGCAGGGCATTGAGCCAGCCAGTTCCGAGAACTAAAATGGCGTTTGTCAGCAGCCAGGAACCAGCGCCCAAATGAGCCAAATAGTGATGGCGGTTCATCCAATCTCCTCCCCAAGCGCTGAAGGCTGCGAATCCAGATGGCAACAACCACAAAGCCACCCGGAACCAGGTGATTGCGTGATTGGCCGGGATCTTTTGCTGCCAGGGATCTGGTTCATCTTGCTCACTCACTTCCCACCTCCCGTCGCATAATACCTGCAAAACGAATCCAGCATTCCATCGGGCCGGATGACATGCGTGCAGCAGCGGTCGATGCGGTCCTGGTCCCAGGTCCACGCGTCCATGAACGGCTTGATGAACAAACGGAACGCGTCCTTTTCCATCATCTCAAAGCGATGAAGTATATCTCCCAACTCGGTGTTCTCGCACGCGAGATTGCACGAATCCACGATTTCTATCAGCGAGAGACAGGTGGACAACACTTCCACTTCAGGCACCGTCGCCCCGGCATTGCGGCCAAGCGTGCCGGTGATTCCGTTAGAATCGGCGGCGCAGGCGCAACCGGCACCGCACGCGTTCGACGGATCGCCCTTGGCCAGCCAGTAGAACCGCGCATCGCTGGTGATGCAGGCGGTGGCCTCACCGTGCTCGGCGCAGGTGCGTGTCAGATAGACCTTCGCCGGGGTGCCGGTGGTTTTCCAAACCTCCGCCGGCACCGCCGCCTGACAAGTCGGGCAACGCGAGGTGGTTTGTTTGAGGGTTTCCTTGAGAGTGGGGGAGATCATGGTTCAGCTCAGGTCGAGAAAACAGGAACCAAACCAGAGCGCGATGCAAACGATGATTTGGCCGAGAATGTAAGCGCAGTTGAGATACACCAAGGAACGGCCGAAAAAACGCCCGTCTCCCTCGCGGGAAACGGGCGCTGTGAATTCGCAATCCCAAGCTTACTTCGACGACGAAGTGAAGCTCGCCTGGCTCGCGCCTTTCTTGATCTTGCTCGACTTGATCCAGCTCATCGTGGAGCGCAGCTTTTCACCGACCTTCTCGATCGGGTGCTGGGCTTCGGCCTTGCGGATGGCGTTGAAGTTCTTGTTGCCGGCCGCGTATTCGGCGGTCCATTCCTTGGCGAACTTGCCGTTCTCGATGTTCTTGAGTTGGGCCACCATCCGCTTCTTGACGGAGGCGTCGATGATCTTCGGGCCGACGGTGACGTCGCCGTATTCAGCGGTCTCGGAGATCGAGAAACGCATGCCGGCGATGCCTTGTTCGTTCATCAAATCGACGATTAGCTTGAGTTCGTGGAGGCACTCGAAGTAGGCCATCTCGGGTTGGAAGCCAGCCTCGACGAGCACTTCGAAACCGGCTTTCACCAGTGCCGTGGTGCCGCCGCAGAGGACGACTTGCTCGCCGAACAGGTCGGTGACGGTTTCCTCGCGGAAGTTCGTTTCAAACACTCCGGCGCGGGCGCAACCGATGCCACCGGCCCAGGCGAGCGCGATTTGTTTGGCCTTGCCGGAAACGTCCTGATCGATCGCGATCAAGCCGGGGACGCCTTTGCCATTCACGAATTGTGAACGCACGGTGTGGCCAGGGCCTTTCGGAGCAACCAAGATGACATCGACATCCTTCGGGCAGGTGATGGTCTTGAAATGCACGGCGAAGCCGTGGGAGAACAGCAGGGTCTTGCCCTTGGTGAGATGCGGTGCGATGTCCTTGTTATAAACGGATGGAATCACCGTGTCTGGCGTGGCGACGAAGATCACGTCGGCAGCCTTGACGGCCTCGGCGGTGTCCATGACCTCGAAGCCGAGCTTCTTGGCAACCTCACGGGACTTCGACTTCGGATAGAGACCGATGATGACCTTGAGTCCGCTGTCCTTGAGGTTGAGCGCGTGAGCGTGGCCTTGCGAGCCGAAGCCGATCACGGCGAGGGTTTTCTTCTTGAGGGGCGCAGTCGGGGCGTCCTTGGTGGTATAGATCTTCGCGGCCATGGCTGCTCGGTAGGTTGGTTCGGTTAGGTCACACCGCTGCCATCGTGGCAGACGGCGGGGCGGCACACTGGCGGGATGAAAAGTCCGGGTCAAGCCACAACAAAGGGAAATGCAGGGCTGCGGATTGAAGCGGCGGCGCTGCGAACGAGGTTGAAGCTTGGTCCGTAGAAACTTGAGCCATGGAGGTGATTTTGAGATCCTCGCTGCCGGAAAGTGATGCGGGGTTTGAGAGTGATGCCGGCTGAAGCCAGCGCTCCGTTACTTGGCTGTGCGATGAGTTTCCGTTCAGTCGTTTCGTGCCCTATTCACGTTGTCCAGATGAGTTCGGTGGTTTCCTTGATGGTGGGCGGCGGATTGTGGGTCCGGAGGGGTCGCCCTGCCTACTTGACAAGAGGGATGTCAAACAGCTTATTTCATGCATGAGAACCATCACGGTCAATGTATCCGAGCCGGTTTACGAGGATTTCCGGCAGTATGCGCGGAAGACGGAACGGAAGGCCTCCGAGTTGATTCGGGAGGCGATGGAACTCTACCGGCAACAGCACATGCAGCGGCGAACTTCATTGAGGGATCGAAGGCCCGTAAGCGTCGGCGGGCCGATTCAGGCGATCACGGCGGATGACGATATCCTGGGAGGCATGCTCGATGACTCACGGGATTGATACGGATTTTCTGGTGGCGGCGGAGATTCGGGATCATCCGTTTCACCGCGAGGCGGACGCTCTGCTGCAATCGCTGCTGACGGACGGGCATGATCTGGCGCTGATGCCTCAAACCCTGGCGGAGTTCATCCACATCGTGACGGATGGGAAACGAATGCCGCAGCCGCTGACGATGGCCGAGGCGATCAGCCGGGCGGAACACTGGTGGCAGGCGGCGGAGGTGGTGCGAGTGTTCCCTGATGGCCAGGCGGTCGCGGATTTCCTCGTGTGGCTGACGCGCCACCAACTGGGCCGGAAGCGCTTGTTGGACACGATGCTGGCGGCGACTTTCCACAGCGCGGGGGTGAAGCGGATCGTGACCAACAACGAGCGGGATTTCAAGGTGTTGGGGATTTTTGAAATCGTGGATTTCCGGCGATGACCGCAAAAAACCCGCCGGCCCTTGCGGGACGGCGGGTGGAATTTGGAACAGGCAGCCTAGCTTACTTCGCGGCGCGGAGCGCTTCGTCCTTGGCCTTGGCGATGACGTCATCAGAGACGTTGCGCGGGCAGGGGGCGTAGTGGCTGAACTCCATGGAGAACTGGCCGCGGCCGGAGGTCATGGTGCGGAGGTCGCCGATGTAGCCGAACATGGCACTCAGTGGGGCTTCCGCTTTGACGCGGATGCCGCCTGGTGTCGGCTCTTGGCCTTGGCTCATGCCGCTTTTTGAATCTTCATAATGCTACTCAGAGGCTGTCGCCTTGGAGTCTTCATTGTCATTAGTGTGACTCCGTGAAAACGGTCAACCTTCGGGAGATTCTTGCTCTCAATATCAAAGCATTTCGAGCGGGCGAAGGCTTGTCGCAGGAAGAGTTTGCAGCTCGATGTGGACTGCACCGGACCTACATCGGTTCGGTCGAGCGGCAGGAGCGGAATGTGACTTTGGAGACGCTGAATCAGCTTTCATCCGCCATGGCCATCTCCGCTGCGGATCTGCTCACTCCCCGCAAGAGAAAGGCATCTGCGGGTGAATAAGCTGAAGCTGGCCAGGAAGTGTGTCAGTAAAATCACTGCCAGTGGGATTTCAATCTATGATCCGATTGAGGTCGGAAGCGAATTCTGGATGCCGGCGGAGTTTTGCTTCAAACGGAGTTGGTGGGACATCGGTTCGAAGCCGTTGCGCTACGGACGAGGTCAAAACTCGCCAAAAGCGAAGTCTGCAGGGTGCTGGGATACCCAATTCCCAAAGCTTTTCGAAAGCTTAAACTGCAACCCCGCTTTCCTAGCCAGCACTTCGACACCTACGTCCAGTCTGCCGACAATCTCCAGATCTGGAACTCAGAAATATCACCGACAGGGCGCTACGTGTTGATCCGTCCAGATGCAAATGGAGTCATTCAACGGGTCCGCGTGGTCAGCGGTGCCGACCTGGCTCCGTTGGATCGCACCGGTAAATTGACGCGGAAATATCAGGCCAGGATCACAGAACTCACGCAGCTCCGTCTCGCATTTGGAAAGGATACTCCGAACTTGATTCAGGCCCTTTCGCGCAGTGGCGCTTCGGTTGCCAAGATGTCACCGATTGATCCACCTGATGCGGCAACGCTCATGTCGATTCAGGACTTGTTCGCGAAGATCTCGCCATTGGTTGGCCGGAGTTTTGAAAACCCCGGGATTCTCCAAGAGAGGAATCGCGGCGGGCATTTGCACGGCTTGGTTTCCGCCTGCTTTGGGCTACATGGATCATTCGGACAATGGGAGATTTCCCGATGTCCGCCATCAACTCCTTGAGGTGAAGCTCCAGACTTCTCCCACCATCGACCTCGGTGCGATCTCACCCGATAGCGAGGAGTTGCTGGAGTTTCCGGCGACCGACATCAGGACGTCCGGTATGCCGTTTTCTGCGGCTCGGCGACGGATGACCGAGTCACCATCACCGGGTTGGTTCTCGTGACTGGAAAGGATTTCTACGCGACTTTCGAAAAATTCGGTGGCTTGGTGATCAACAACAAATATCAACTCCCGCTACCCCGGAGTTTCTTCGATCAAAATACCGAAGGCATCTTCGATTAGGCATTCGCACCTGGCCTCTAACTTCCCAGTGTCTTCATCAGGCTTCCGCCGATGAATTTCCTTCGCCAGCGCGATCAGTTTCTTCGCCGAAGATTTCTCGGGGTCCGGGATTGGGAACTGTTCGACGTATTGTGTCATGAACCGGCGGCGACCCGCGTAGAGCTTATTGTTGAACTTGTGATCGTAGAACGACTCGATGAACTTCGAATTGCCGACGGCCAGCGCCAGCCACAAGAGATCAGAATCCTGGGGTCGGGCGGGAATCATCCAATAGCAATCACCGTTCACCACAGCTCCAGTTAGATCGATCCAGCAGGTCGGCTTTTCGGAAATGTCAGTGAAGATGAGCTTGGGTTGTTCCCACGAGGCGGGATTCTGAGGACCCAGATTTCAAACCATTGCCGGTTTGCCTCGATGACATAACGGCGGCCTTCCAGTTGCGTGCGATGGGATTCGAGATATTTGAGAGCTGCTGGATAATGGCTGAGTTCAACTGCCTGTCTTTTGCCGTCGCGGATTTCGTGAGTGTATAGAATCTCGCGATCGCTCCTGGAAAAATCCGCATGGAATCTTTCCGCGACATGATGGGTGATCAGCGGACGAAGAAGTTCCGGGCGCTCCATTTCGGGAGCGTCGTTCCAAGTTCTGATAAACACATTGTCGGCGGTCGTCTTCACTCCGACCCGGATTTTCCCAATCTCACCGAAGGTTTTGAAGGTATGTTGTTTGACGACATCCAACCATGCATCGTTTTCCTCCGACGCGAGTCTCCACACGTCATCGGTGCGCTGCGTTTCCAAAGTCCCGTGGTTGACTTGATAGATCGTTCCCCCGACTTCCACCGGTCCTTGCAGCTTCAACGCATTGAAAACACTAGCAGATTTCATCCCGACCGGATTGGAGGTCGTATAAATGGTGCTGAATTTCGTGCATCCGAAAATCTCCCCGGCCTTGGTTTTCTTGCGAAGAATGAGTACGACAGGTAGCACCGCTGCCTCGAAAAGTTTCGTATCACCAAAATCCCAGATGTGCAGGATGTCGAAGTCTCGAAGCAGACCGGCGCGGACGTTGGCACCCGCCTTGGTGGTCATGAAGCGGTTGGAGACGATCACGCCTGCAATTCCGCCGGGTTTGAGAGCCAGGGTGATGCACGCGAGGAATGCGAAGTAGAGATCGACGCGTCCGGTGTGGTTGAATACGGAAGCAAGCCGTTGGGCCGCAGATGCTCCTAGCACCTGGGTTCTAACATAGGGTGGATTGCTGATCGCTGCGTCGTATTCTGGAGTGGGTGGCGAATAGAAAAAATCGTCGTCCGCTCCTCCATATCTAGCGAGAAAGTCCGAGTGGTTGAGCGTGTAAGAATCCCGGTGCATCGCCGAGCCAAGCAGCTTGTCCGCGTGATCCAGCGCCGGAGCGTCGATATCGAATCCTTCATAGTGATGGCCACCAACAAGCTTGTTTGCGAGTGAATGAAGCAAAACGCCGTCCCCCACCGCAGGATCGAGTATGCGATGTTTCTTGCCGACTGGCAGGTGTGATACGATTTGCTCTGCGACAAAAGCGGCCAACTCGTTGGGAGTATAGTGGGCACCCTTTTCTTTTCGGGCACGCGCGGACAATTGCTTTTCCCTGCGCGGTTCTTGATCGGTATGGGGAGAAATCATCAGGAGTTCATGTGAACACTTTAATATGCTTTGTCAACTTCTTCGCCATGCTAGGCAAGGGAATCGAGGGTTCAAGCTTGGAGATCGAGGATGGACCTGGATTCAGGCGAAATGTATTTCGCGGTTCAACGAAAAAACCCGCCGGCCCTTGCGGGACGGCGGGTTTGGTGAGGGATGCCGGCTGAAACCAGCGCTCCGTTATTTCGCAGCGCGGAGCGCCTCGTCCTTGGCCTTGGCCTTGGCGATGACGTCATCAGAGACGTTGCGCGGGCAG
>JANMJJ010000150.1:0-23380 GCA_031371325.1 Akkermansiaceae bacterium
CCTCGACGGTGACATCGACGGCCTCATCCACATTTCGCAACTCAGCGAAGACCACGTGGAGAAGGTCAAGGACATCATCAAGGTCGGCGAAGAGATCGAAGCCCGCGTCATCAAGGTGGACAAGGTCGAGCGTCGCATCGGTCTTTCAATCAAGGCTGTCGGTTACTCCGACGACCAATTGAAAAAGGAAAGCGCCAGCTTCGAGAGCCTCCGCCCATCCTCCGAGATGGTCGGCCTCGAGCAAGCGTTCAACCTCGCCGCCGCCGCCTCCGAAGACTGGAGTCCAGGTCAGGAAGACTAATCAAGGAGCGTGGGCGTCTCGCCCACGAGCCACCACACAAAGCCGGACGGGTTCGCCCCGCCCGGCTTTTTTGCGCGTAGCGGCGATCCCCGGTCGCCGCGAAGCAACCTGCCAAAACAATCATCCCGCAGACAGTGCCAGGAAATCTTCCGGGGTGCGAGCCGGAATCGGGCTGGTGGCGAAGTCACGGATGTTGCGCGCGATGATGAAGTCCGCCTGATCCGCTTCCCCCCAAGCGACCTGCAGGGCATCTTCAAAATCCGTAAGCGAGTGGTTCCAAGCCTTGAGTAGATCCCTTTTCCCGACAGTGGGAACGTCGATAAAAGCCAACAAATCCCGGAGCATGTCCCAGGTTTCCTGATTCGTATGTCCCTTGCGATGGTAGTAGCTCACCGTCGGGAGCGTCTGCCACGCCACCAGAGCTTGGTGGGCACCCGATTCACAGAGATCCAATACTTGGGTGCTGGCGACCTTTCCGGCCCGCTGTCCCGCAAAGGTGAAGTCAGCAGGAAATCCACGAGCGACTGGTTGTGCGAAACCGGTGTCGTGTCGGTGGATGGCGTGGACGGCATCACGATAGGGCACTTTGAGCAAAACAGCCAAAGTCGGCTGCTCGTCGTTAGAGAGCACCTCAGCAAGGGCAACTTCGCTGCGATTCCCCATGATCGGCTCATGGCACTCGTGCGCGAGCACGTTGCCGACGGACGGGTCTTGGGGCTCATTCCGCCGGAGCAAACCACTGACTGGAGAGCCGGATGGGGGAGATCCGCCCGTCCGGTTCGGAGGGGGGAGCGGGGTGAAAACCCCGTTCCTACCTCTATCCTATTGAGTCTGATAGACGGCTCAAAGCCTCGCCATTACCGCGTCACCCATGCCTTTGGTGCCGACTTTCGCCTCGCCGGGTTGGCTGGTGGCGATGTCGCCGGTGCGGAAGCCGTCGGCGATGGTCTTGGCGACGGCGGCTTCGATCGCGTCGGCGGCTTCGATTTCCCCGAGGGAGAAGCGCAGCAACATGGCGAGCGAGAGGATCTGGGCGATCGGGTTGGCGATGCCTTGGCCGGCGATGTCGGGAGCGGAGCCGCCGGACGGTTCGTAGAGGCCGAAGTAGAGGCCGTCCTCGCGCTGTTTGCCCAACGAGGCGGAGGGAAGCATGCCGAGCGAGCCGGAGATCATGGCCATTTCATCGGATAGAATGTCGCCGAAGAGGTTTTCCGTGACGATTACGTCGAACGAGCCGGGGCGCTTGATGAGCTGCATGGCGGCGTTGTCCACGTACATGTGGGAGAGCTGGACTTCGGGGAATTCCTTCGCGATCTCTAGCAGGGTCTCGCGCCACAGGACGGAGGAGGCGAGGACGTTGGCCTTGTCCACGGAGAGGAGTTGTTTTTTCCGGCCCATGGCGGCGGTGAAGGCGACGCGGGCGATGCGCTGGATCTCACTTTTTTGATAGACCATGGTGTCGAAGGCGACGGGTTCGCCATTGCGCTCCTCGCGGCCTTTCGGCGTGCCGAAATAGATACCGCCTGTTAGCTCGCGGACGCAGAGGACGTCGAAGCCGTCGGCGATGAGTTCCTGTTTGACGGGGGAGGCGTGGGTGAGTGCGGGCAGGCAGACGCCAGGACGGAGGTTGGCGAAGAGGCCGAAATGTTTGCGCAGCGGGAGCAGCGCGCCGCGTTCCGGTTGGATGTCGGGCGGCAGGGATTCCCATTTCGGGCCGCCGACGGAGCCGAAGAGGATCGCGTCGGCCACCTCGCTGGCAGCGACGGTTTCCGGGGGCAGCGGATGGCCGGTGGCATCAATCGCCGCGCCGCCGACGAGGTGCTCGCTGCGGGAAACGGTGAAACCGAATTTCGCCTCGACGGCTTCGAGAATGCGAAGGGATTCGGCCATGACCTCCGGGCCGATGCCGTCTCCGGCGAGGATCGTGATGCGGTGACTGCGTGACATGCGCGGGAAAATGGCGGGCCATTCGCGAACTGGCAAGTGTGCAAAAGAAGGACTGCGGCGGAAGAGTCCGGGACGAATTTCATCCTTTGCGTTGGCGATCCGGTTTCAAAATTGCTTCGGGCATGTGGAAAATTCAGTTCGGGCTTGGAATAAGGGTTCATTCTTCTTGACTCGTTTTGGAACGAGGCCTAAATCGCCGCCCCCAAACGAACTTTTACCTCTGATTCCCATGGCCAACGCACAAGTTATTCTCAAAGAAAAAATCGAAGGCCTAGGTGCCGAAGCTGATGTCGTCAAAGTCCGCGCCGGATACGCCCGGAATTTCCTGATCCCGCAAGGCAAGGCATTCGAAGCGAGCCGCTCGAATCTCCGCCACGTCGAAGCCCTCAAGGCCAACCGCACGGCACGCGAAGCGGAAGAGCTCGTCGGACTTCAGGAAATCGCGGCCAAGATCTCCAAGCTCAAGCCGAAGTTCACGCTTTCCACGGGTCAAGGCGGCAAGGCATTCGGCTCGGTGACCAGCATCGACATCCACAAGGAACTCGAAGCGGCTGGCATCATCATCGACCGCCACACCATCGAACTCGACAAGCCGGTGAAGAAGTCCGGCAAGACCGAAGTCCAGATCCGCCTCCATCCAGACGTGATCGCCACGCTGACCATCTCGGTGGACGCGGGTGCCGAAGACAAGGAAGCCTGATCCCGCTGCAATCCACGAAAAACCCCCGCTCCGTTAGACGGAGCGGGGGTTTTTGTTTGGGTGCGAACTCCAAAGAGAATGTTAGACCAGCCCTTGGCGGAGGGCCTTTGAAACGGCCTCGGTCTGCGAGCGGACCTGCAATTTTCGATAGACCGAGCGCAGGTGCATGTCCACGGTGTGCTGTGAAATCGAGAGTTCGTCGGCGATTTCCTTCTTGATCAAGCCACGGACGAGGTAGCGCAACACCTCTTCCTCACGCTGAGTGAGGGGTTCGATGTGTTCGACGGGACCGTAGCGGGCGAAGCCTTGCAGGATCATGCTGGCGATCGGAGCGCTGAGGGCGGAGGTACCATGGAGTACATCGCGGATGCCCGAGAGGATCTCGTCCGGGTCGGAGCTCTTGAGGAGGTAGCCTGACGCGCCGTTGCAGATGGCGCGATAGACTTTCTCCCGCTCATCGGATGCGGAAAGAATGAGCACCTTCACATCCGGCAACAGGATGCGGATGTCGGCAAGCACATCGAGTCCGTCGCGGCGGGGAAGCCCGAGATCGAGTAGCAGCAGGTGCGGCCGTTCGTTGGTGAACTTGAGCTTGTCGAACAAATCCGCTGCGGAGGTAAAATGATGCGGACAGGTGAGATCGGCTTCACCGCTGATCAGGCGGCGGATTTGTTTCGCAAAGACTTCGTGATCTTCCAAAATCCAGATGCAGGCGGCGGCGGCGGTGGTGGTGGCAATCATACGAGGGTGGGGTGAGCGATGAGATGGGAGCGTTTGACGAGCAGGCGGATCTGAGTTCCTCGATCCTTGGAAGAGGTGATGTTGAGGGAACCCTCGAGGACGCGGGCGCGATCCTCGAGTTTATGGACTGTTTTCGGGTTCAACTCCTCACCCATGAGAAGGCCAATGCCGTTGTCTAGGATTTCGAGGGCGAGCTTGTCATCTTCATCCCACAGGCGGATTGAAACACGATTCGCGTGGGAATGTTTCAGGACGTTATGGATGGCTTCCTTGTAAAACAGGAACAGATGGCGTTTCGCATCGAGCGAAAGCTTGGCGGCGGTCTTGTTGGATTCGCATTCGAGGGTGTAGTTGATTTCCCGGAGCAGGCGTCCCGCCGTCTCGCGCATCCGTTGGACGAGGTCGCCAATGGAGTCTTGGCGGCGCTCCAACAACCAGACGATATCCCGCATCGCCAGCGAGCTTTCACGGGCGATCGATTCCACTTCACCCAGATCCTCGGCAACTTCCTCAGGACCGTGCATGCGCACGAGATCCTTGCGGGCGGTGCGGGCAATTAGGGAAATGCTTCCAAGATTGCTGCCGATGTCGTCGTGGAGGTCGGAGGCAATCCGTTTGCGAAGCTGGTCAATCTGATCCCTCGACATCAGCCGCCGACGCTCGACGATGAAGACCGGAATCAGGAAAGTCAGGCCGAGAATGACCGCCGAGCCCCAAGTTGCGTTCAACTCGCTTTCAGAGGCCAGTTGGCGGTGGACGGGGCGAAGCATTGCCAGTTCGCGCTCGATCCGGCCGCGTTCGTAAAGCTGCTCCAACCAAGTGGCGACGGGAATGATTTGTTTTTCGGATGTGTAACCGTCGGTGAGGGAGTTGACTACCGTGTTTTGGGCGTCGTGAGAGCGGATCACGGGCAGACCGTTGGCGAGATTCTTGCCGTGCGACCAAACCTCGAATTCGGAAAGCGCTTGGACTTTCTGCTCTCCAATTGCGCACGGACGGACGCCGGTCAGCCGGATGGTTTTGGCCGATTTCCCACCTAGCGGAATCACCAGCGGATTCATGCTGCTGGCTCCGGCGAGAGGATTGGCCCATTGATAAGCAAGTTTTTCCACCATTCCGTCAGCATCCTCGAGGTGGATCGTCAGCGAGTCGGGGAGAACCGAGGATTCGGAGGAGCGGTCAAGTTGATAGGGGAAAAGCACCACGCGGTCCAGCGGGGTCGCTTGATCCAGTGAAATGGTCCAGGAAACCGTCTCGTCCGTTCGGGAGACCGCCACGGAATCGCCGGACTCGGAGTTCGATCTGCCCCCGTTTTGCCAGATCCCGAGAGGTGTGCTACCGTCCGTCAAAGCCTCGGGATACCAAATCCCGGGGACGTTGAGATCTCCTACAGTGGAAATGGTCGCTCCAAATGAGACCGGTTCGCGGTTCGAGATCACCGCGATTTCCGACAGGCCGAAAAGATCGAGTGGTCCGCAGTTGTGACCTTCGTGAACGGTCAGGCGGACATAGCGGCCAGTGTTGTGTGCATTGAAGGGCACCGGATTGCCATCGGCCAAGCGGGTTGGACTCGGTCCCGGTCCGGAAGTGAAAACGATCGTCCGTTGGGCGAAATCCGCCCGGTTGGAGAGTTCGATGGTGAAGCGATTCGGGAAAATCCCGAGATCTTCCAAAAATTCCCGTTGCGCAGGGACCAGGTAAATCGTCTCGACCGGATACTCGCTGCCGAGATCCAAAGTGATCGACGGGTCCGGGGCTCCGGCCTTCGCCCGGCAGCCGCGGTATCCCAAGCCGGTTTTCATCGCGTGTTCGCGATGCTCGGCAAAGGTCGATACCCGGCTGTCAAGCCACGACACACGATCCTCTGTTTTAACGAGTTGCGGATCAAAAATGCGGGCGATTCGGCCGATTGGATTGGTGATTTGGGCGATTTTACTGGCTTCCGCCGGGCTGCTCACCAGGCATGTCACTGCGCACAGTGCGAGGCTGGATAAGTGGCGGGCATGACAGCGGATCGGCATAATCTTGATAAGCAATACGCTGACGACACTGATAGTATTTTAAAAACATTCAATCTTTTTTAATTAAAAACTTATCAGTGATTGTTTCGAAGTCGCGGTTGGCTAATTGCGAGTCGATTGCACGCCTACGGTTCCACCAACCCACTGGGGTGGCAATCTGATTCATCCGGCTCCAAGCGGCAAAAGGAAGCGCTTGACCGCTTCCCGCTTGAGCCGGAGTTCACGCCATTCATTGACGAGGCGGCTTGCCTCGATGATGCCGCAGCCAGCGGGAAGCATGAGGTTCCGGCCCTCCCACCAAGTGCCTCGGATAGCCACCACTGCGTCGAATCCGCCTTGATCCCAAAGCCCGAACGGAGCGCCGAACTGGCGGGGACAGCCCAAACGGTTCCGCCAATCCAGCAGCATGGCCAGGGTTTTCGCGGTGCGCGGCAAGGGCCCTAGCGCCGGGGTGGGGTGGAGCCGCCGGACTAAATCCTCCGGCGTCCATGGGGTAGGGAGATCCAGCGCAATGGTGGTCAGAAAGTGAACGATCGATCCCAGATCGAGAATTTCCCGCGAGCAGCGCTCGATGGGGCCGAGATCCAGCAGTTTCGAGACGAGCGTCCGGGCGACGTATTCGTGCTCGCGGATTTCCTTCTCATCGACGGCGAACACCTCGCGATCTTCGCTTCTGGCGGTCCCAGCGAGGGCCATCGTTTCAAGCCGGGTGCCATGAACCGAAAACAACAACTCCGGGGTCGCCCCTGCAAACCCGGAGTCCTGCTGGAGCCAGCCGTAGGAATGAAGCGGTGCGGATTGGCGGGTCATCGCCGCGATCAAGGCAGGGCCCGGCGAGTGTCGTGCTGTGCCGGTTTCAGTGACCACCGGAACCGTTTTCTCGAAAACACCGCTGTTGATCGCAGACATCACTTCCTGGAAGACCACCGAAAACGATGCCGCATCCAGCCGACCCCACTCACAGTCTAACGGCGGCGAGGCCACGAATCGTGCGGCCATCGCCGCGACGGTGGTTCGCTCGATGCGCTCCGGGGTTTTCCATGGCTTGGCTTCCTGAAGCGCGAAATCTTGCACGTAGAACGCAACTCCGTCGGAAGGCGACAGGGCGGATTCTTCGAAAGGGCCATAGCCGATGACCACGCTGCCATCCCGTTTTGCCAGCCAGGCCATTGAATCCGAAGAATTTTCCATGAATTGCTGGGCGAAGGGTGGGTGAGGGGAGCGCTGCCCGCAAGTCGGATCCGGCGGCTCGACTGCGTCCTTCGCCTGATTGATCCGGGGCTTCTTGGCGTCCTCGACATGGAGATGTCAATAAGGGGGCTGGTCTGGCAATTGGACCGGGAGGCACCTTGAATCCTCCCGTCCGGCTGTCCAGCCAAGTTCCCCGGATGGGTTGTTGAGTGTGCCGGAGCTGCCCCCAAGAAGCTAAGGCAACATCCGAGCATACGACGAGGCTCTGGCAGAAGAACTATCGAGACATGCTGATCCGTGACGGCGGGCATTTCGCGAATGCGGTGCGGTATATCCGCCGGAATCCGGTGAAACTGCGGGACGGGACTTTCACCTTATGGCAATTTGGAAGGGTTCCGGGCCGGCGAATCGGCTCGCCAGCGGCGAGTGATGCTGGTGGAGTGCGGGAGGGCCGCATGGAAATCGTCAAGACGCTATTAAAGATCCTGGTGATCGCCGTCGTCTATCTGGGAATCGGTCCGCTGCTCGGGTTCTATCTGAAAGGCAAGGAGCGCGCCCGGCGGGTGACCTTGGGATTCATGGCGTGGTGGCTGGTGCGGCCGCCGTCGGATTTCACCTTGATGCTGGATTCGATCGAGAAATACCGCGGCCACACCAAGGGCTTCGAGTTCAACTATATCGAGGCGATCGGGATCGGCCTGGCGCTGGCGGCGCTGTTGGAGAGGCGGAAGGATTTCCGGTTTTTGCCGCCGGGGTTGTGGGCGTGGTTCCTGTGGATCGGGGTGGGATTGTTGTCAGTGCCGGGCGCGATCGAACCGGTTTACGCGCTGATGCCGGCGTTCAAGTTCGTGAAGATGGGGTTGGTGTTCGTCGGGGTGTTCGCCGCGCTGCATGACGAGCGGGATGTGAAGGCGGTGATGCGCGGATTCGCGGTCGCCTTGATCATGCAAATGTTCGTCTGCCTGTGGGGACGCTACGTGATGGGCGGATTCCGGGTGACGGGCTGGTTCGAGCATCAGAATCCGATGGCGATGTGGTCCTATATGGTGGCGTTCCCGCTGCTGGCGCTGGCGATTTCCAAACAAACGCCGCAGCGGGATATGATCTTGTTTTTCAGCGCGTTCGCTGCGGCCGGGCTGGTGGTGGTGCTGTCGGTTTCGCGGGCCTCGCTGGCGGCGTTCGGGGTGGGCTCGTTGATGGTGATGGCGGGCTCGTTCCTGCAAGGGATCACCGTGCGGCGGGTGCTGCTCGCGGTGGGTGGGGTACTCGGCGGGGCAGTGGTGATGGCGATCGCCGCAGACACCTTCATGGCGCGGATGGGCGACGACAGCTCGCCGAAAAACGACCTGCGGTGGGCGCTCAACAAGCAGTCCGCGGCGATGCACGACGATCATCCGTTGGTCGGGATCGGCTGGAACAATTTCGGACTGGTGAACAGCCGGCCGCTGGGGATGAAATACTCGGCGATTCTCGAAGAGTGGGAGCACAACCGGGGGCAGACGGTGTATGCGAAGAACTTCATGGCCAATCCGCTGACGGAAAGCCTCTACTGGTTGTTTCTAGCGGAAAACGGCACGCTGGGATTCGCGGCGTTCATGCTGTTCGCCGCGATCACGCTGTGGCACGGCATGCGGTCCACGGCGCACTTCTGGAAATCGCCGATCGGGCTGCTGTTGTATGGGATGACTGTGGCGCTGGCGGTCACCTATTTTCACATGCAGGTCGAGCGGGTGCTGACGCAAACGAAAAATCTAACAACGTGGCTGATGTTCTGCGCGATCCTCTCGCGGGCCGAGTGGTGGCGGCGGCAGGAGAAGGCGCGGCGGAAGTTGGAGCGATCGTAGCCACGACACCTCCCCATGGGCATCACGGCTGGCCGACGGGGATGCTGATCACCGGATTCTCGGTGCTGCCGCCGAGGCGACTGCCCTCGCTGACGGCGATGCTGCGGGCGGCATCCCTGAAGACGAGTTTCAGGGTGGTTTCCAACAGTCCGAGCGGACGGTGCGGGATCCAGACGATGTCACCGGGTTGCAGCAGGACGTTGGTTTCCTTGCCGGTGAGGATGGCCCGCAGGTTGACGATGGAGGCGGCGGGCTTGTCGAGCGTGCCGCGGACGATGACGACCTGCTCGAGGTAGGCGTCCTTGGCCGGGCCCTTGCCTTGGGCGATGCAGTCCACCAGCGTGAGCGAATCCTTGTAGCCGACGGCCTGCGGGGTGGCGACCGCGCCTAGCAGCAGGACTGTGGAGGAGGTGGAGGACGGCAGATAGATGAGGTCATTATGGTGCAGATAGATGTTCTGCGAGGTGTCGCCACTGCGGATGAGTTTTTCAAAATTCACCGGCAGGATGTCGCCGTCGCGGATGACCACGCTGTTGGAGAGATCGGCGAGTTCCTGGGTGGTGCCGGATTGGCGGGAAGTGTAGAGTCCGCCGGACTCGGAGATGGCTTCCAGCAAGGTGGTCGGCTGGCGGAGCGGGAAAATGCCGGGTTTGAACACGCGACCGAGGATCCAGTAACGGCGCGAGCGGACTTCGACGAGGCTGATGTTGACGAGCGGGTTGGTGTAGTCGCGCTTGAGGGCTTCCGTGAGGCGTTTGGCGAAATCCGCCTGGGCGAGTCCTTCTGCGTGGATGCCGCCGGCGAGGTTGTAGTAGATCATGCCATCCGGCATGACGAAGGTGCGGGCGAGGGTGCCGGGGACCTCGGCGATCTCGATTTCCAGGACGTCGCCGGGGCCGAGAATGTATGGTTCGGCCGGTGGGATCAGCAGCTTGGAATCCAGCGGGCGCTTGATGTTGACGTTGGTGAAGGTGAGGTTGTTGACCGTCTGGTTGGTGGCTCGCGCGTCGAACTGGGATTTGGGAATTTGCTGCTGGCAGGCAATGCCGCACAGGCAGAGCGCGAGCGTCACGAGCGGCAGCGAGGGAGAGCGGAACATCACGGTGGATTGACGAAGGGGCCGACGTTGAGATTGACCCAACTGGTGGTGGCGCTGGTGACGAAGGACGAGAGGGCGAGCTTGGCGATTTCTTCCGCCTCGGTCCATGGTTTGTCCGCGATGTAAACGATGTCCTTGGGTTGGAGAACCAGATCCTTTTCCTTGCCGGCAAGGACGTTCTTGACGTTGACGACGATGGTCTTCGGTTGGTCGAAGCTGCCGCGGATGACCAGCACGCGGTCGGTCCAGGCATGTTCGGTGAACCCGCCGCGGCGGGTGATGGCGGCCACCACCGAGGCGTCCGGGGTGAGTGCCTGGATTCCGGGATTGGTAACGGCCCCGAGCACGTAGTAGTCGTTGGAGAGGTTCGAGGCGATGAAGATGAAATCGTTGGGCTCGATCTCGATGTTGCGGCTCATGTCGCCATCCCGCAGGAGCTTGCGGAAATCGACATCAAGGGGTTTGCCACCGCGGGAAATGAAGGAGCGCTCGAGGTCGGCGATTTCGACGGTGTTTTGTTCCAGGAGGCCGGTTTCGAGGCCACCGGCGTTGGCGATGGCCTCGACCAGGGTGATCGGGCGCTCGAGGGTGACCACGCCGCGGATGACGACCTTACCGAGGATGGTGAAGCGCTTGGAGCCGACTTCCTGGGGCGTGATGATGACCCGCGGCGAGCGGAAGTGGGCGGTCAGGGATTTTTCAATCGCCAGTCGGGCCTCGTCGAGGGTGAGGCCGGCGATCTTGACGTTCTGCGCCTGGAGAAAACTGATGGTGCCGTCCGGCGCGATGCGGAACCCCGGGCGGTCGAGTTCGGGGCGGCCGAAGAGCGAGAAGTTGACGACGTCGCCGGGGCCGAGTTCGTAGCGGTTGCGCCACGAGACCGGCGAGGACGGGCCTTGGTTGCCCGGAGTCTTGGCTGCGGCTGGTGCCGGGGAGGCGGGTTGCCCGTGGAGAGCAAGCACAATGCCGCAGTGGAGAACGAGTGCGGTTAGAACGCTTTTCATGGCGGCGGGATGTTAGGAAAACCGTTGGGTGAGGAAACAGGAAAGCACGTCCGCCGCTTGGCGGACGGGGCCTTCGGGGCGCTCGGTCCAGGCAATGGTTCCGTTGCAGGGCGGGAGATAGGCGTCGGTCAGCGAGCGGGATTTGACCGCGAGCCGGAGCGTGGATTTTTGTCCGGAGACGACGGACATCCAGTAGTCCACCCGGGCGAGGACGTCGCGGGCGTCGCCCTGGGGAAGCGCCGAGGCGCGGACGATTGTCGCCACCGAATGCTGCGAAGACGGCTGCGCGGGATGACTCGTCGCGGGCGGGTGGGATAGCCATTCCAGCGAATCCGGGCGGGGAAAACCGTCCCACAGTGGGTCCGGTGTCAGATCGTGGATGCGGATGGGATTTCCCGTGTCCTCTGCGGCGGCGGCGGCGAGCAGCGACCAGAAACGGCGCTCGTCCTCAGGGTCCACTGCGGCGGTCCAGAACAGGATGTGCTCCGGGGAATTGAGGCGGGGCGCGAGGTGGGTGATCCAGAAGTGATTGATGGCGGCGTGCGCGTCCTGGTCGGTGGAGTGGGGGAGGTTGGCCACCAGCGGCGCACGGGTCGCGGCGCAGCATTCGAGGATCGAGCGTCGCGACGTGCGGTGGGTAAGCAGCAGCGTGAGCATGGCGGCGATCGCCGCCCCGAAGATCCCGCCTGCGGCACCGAGGATTGCCGGTTTGGCGACCAGTGAGGATGGAATGATGCGGCGTGGATCGGGGGCTTGGAAAACCTGCCAGTAACCGGGTGCGCCCGACGCGAAGATCTCCGCTTCCTTCAGCCGGTTGCTCATGATGGAAAGCCCTTCGGTGATGGCGTCGCGCTTTTTCGTCATCGCGTCGTAACCGCTAATGATGGCGGGAAACCGGGCGATGCGCTCGGTCGCGACGGCGTCGAGTTTTTCGAGGGAATGAATCTGGCTGTTGGCTTCCAACAGCTCGTTGTTGAGGGTGAGAATGGACAGGTAGAGCTGGTTGCCGAGGGGGGTTCCGGTGTAGGAGTCGAGTTCGGCCTCGTCCACGCTCTTTTCGCCGAGTTTGGCGATTTGCGTGCCGAGGTATTCGAGGCTTTGCAGTTTCGTCTGGACCAGGGGATTGGCGTCGGTGTAGGTGGCGCGGAGATTGGCGAGTTCGTCCTTGGCGGTCCTGAGCTGCAACTCAAGCGGGCTCTGGCGCTGGATTTGCCCAGTTAGATTCTTGAGTTGCTCGCCCTTGGCCGCAGCGGTGCTGCGGGCGGTTTCCAACTGGAGCTCGATCAGCGAGAGCTTGGCCAACGCGGCAGCCACCTGGGCCTCGCCGCCGAGGTAGTCGTTCTGCTTGGAAAAATTGAGGATTTCCAGGTTGGTCGAGTCGGTTTGTTGTTCTAGATCGGAGACTTCCTTTTGCAGGATCAGGCGCACCTCGTGAGCCTCGGTTTGCTGGAGCCGCTGGGTGTAGGCGTTGATTTCCTCCGCCCAGATGGCACTGAATGCCACCGCGTCCTCCGGGCTAACAGGCGAGTGGTAGGAGATGAAGTAAATGTCGGTGCCTTCGAGCTGTTTGGCCTCGACCAAGGTGCGGGCGACATTCGGGTCGATGCCGTTGTTGGACCGCTTGACCGCGAGGTCCAACGGCTCGGAAGCGGTTAGGGTGGCGAGCAGCGTGGCGTCGTTAAGATCCACCGGACGATAGGCCTGGCCTGTTTCCGAAGTCTGCACCGTGTGCGGCACCCGGCGCTTGATCAGCGAAACGGAAATGGCGAACGACTGCCGCGTGATCTTGATCCCGGCCAGTGCCCCGAGCGTCCCGCAAACGATCAGCCCGATCGCAATCCACGGCCAGCGCGAGAGCACTCCCGCCAGCAGCCGGACCGGATCAAAGGGCAGCGGGAAACGAAACCGCAGACTCTCCTTGGAGGCGGCACGGTCCGCATCCGGCGTGGCGTCGTTGCCGGACGGGGGATTCGATCCCGTCGGAGAAACTAGGGCAGAATGATCGTTCTTAGTTCGGATAAGTTAAGTATGTGGCGGTGCGCGTCCGCTTGGCAAGCTGAGAATGGCGGCGGAAAAGGATCGGCCGCACAAGGCGAGCGACATCCTGCCGCAGACCTTTCGAGCATCGGCACGGTCATGCGCCTTGCTTTGGGTCGTCCTCCGGGCTTGCCCTCGCGGATTTCCCGGCCATGCTTCGCCGCCTTGTGAGTTCCATTCCGGTTGAGCCATCTGTGGAAGCCTTCGCTGAGCTGGCGAAGCGGGGCAATGTCGTGCCCGTTTACACCCAGCTTGCCGCCGACTTCGAGACCCCGTTGTCCGCTTACCTCAAGTTGCGGGACAATCGTCATTCGTTTCTCTTGGAAAGCGCCGAGAGTTCCGAAAAAGGCGGTCGTTGGTCGATCGTCGGCAGCGGACCCCGGCTGGTTTTCGAAGCCCGGGAAAAGGAAATCACCATCCGCGAAGGCTCGAAGGTCCGCACGTTCACCGCAGGGGACGACGTGCTGGCTGCCTTGGAGCGGGAAATGGCGCCCTACAAGCCGGTGACCCACGGTGCCCTGCCGCAATTCTCCGGCGGGATGGTCGGCTACCTTTCCTACGACGCGGTTAGGCAGTTCGAGCCGACGCTCGGCCCGCCGCCGCCGGACGTGATCGGCATTCCCGACGCGATGTTCATGCTGGCGGACACCTTGCTGGTTTTTGATCACCGCCTGCGCCGCCTGCTGGTGATCGCTAATGCATTCATCGACGAGTTTTCCTCGCCCGAGCAAGCCTACGTCGCGGCACGCGGCCGGATCGCCGCGATGGTAGAAATCCTCAACCGCCCGCTGCATGTCACGGCGCTCAACGGGCTGGTCGATGTGGCACCCGTCGAAGCGCGGAGCAACACGACCCAGGAGGAATATGAGAACATGGTGCGCGAGGGCAAGGAGTTCATCGCCGCCGGGGATATCTTCCAATTCGTCCCCAGCCAGCGCTTTGAAACAGACTTCGACCGTCCTGCGGTGGATCTCTATCGGGCACTGCGGCTGGTCAATCCGTCGCCTTATATGTTTATCCTCGAGCTGGGGGACTTCGCGCTGGTCGGCAGCTCGCCGGAAGTCCACGTCCGCTCGATCCAAGGCCGCATCGACATCCGCCCCATCGCCGGCACCCGTTGGAGGGGCAAGACCCCGGAGGAAGACGACGCCCTCGCCGCCGATCTGCTAGCGGATCCCAAGGAGCGTGCCGAGCATCTCATGTTGGTCGATCTCGCGCGCAACGACGTGGGCCGGATCGCCAAACACGGCAAGGTCAGCGTGGATGATTTCATGATCGTCGAGCGTTACAGCCACGTCATGCACATCGTCTCCAACGTCTCCGGCGAGCTCGATCCATCGCACAGCGCCTATGATGTTCTCCGTGCCACGTTTCCCGCCGGCACGGTCAGCGGCGCACCCAAGATCCGCGCGATGCAGATCATCAACTCGTTGGAGAAAAATAAACGCTGCGCCTACGCTGGCGCGGTCGGTTATTTCGGTTTCGACGGCTCGCACGACTCCTGCATCACCCTCCGCACCTGTCTCCTCAAGGGCGGCAAAGCCTACGTCCAAGCCGGGGCCGGCGTGGTCGCCGATTCCAATCCGACCTATGAATACGAGGAAACCGTCAACAAGGCGAAAGGCATGCTCCGGGCAGTCGCTCTCGCCAAGACGATGGGCGTCTGATTTCAAATCTGAGATTTCAAATTTCAAATCCTCCTTTCATGCTCCTCATCCTCGATAACTACGATTCATTCACCTACAACCTCGTCCAATACTTCGGCGAGCTTGGCGCGGAGATGAAGATCTTCCGCAACGACGCTCTAACGGTGGACGAGGTGAAGGCGCTCAAGCCCGAGCGCATTTGTATTTCCCCCGGCCCTTGCACCCCGACCGAAGCGGGGATTTCCTGCGAGCTGATCCAGGAAATGGGAGCCACCACCCCGATCCTTGGCGTTTGTCTCGGCCACCAATCCATCGGTCAGGTTTACGGCGGCGAGGTCGTCCGCGCCGACCGCCTGATGCATGGCAAGACCTCGCCGATCCATCATTCCGGCAAAAGCGTTTTCGGCGGAATGCCCAGTCCCTTCGAAGCCACCCGTTATCATTCCCTCATCGTGAAACGCGAGACCCTGCCTGATTGCCTAGAAATCACCGCGTGGACCGAGGAAGGCGAGATCATGGGGTTGATGCACAAGGAATATCCCGTCCACGGCGTGCAGTTCCACCCGGAGTCGATTCTAACGCAGGACGGCAAGCGGCTGCTTGAGAATTTCCTCAAACTCTAGCTGTCGGGCGGGCAGGGGATCACTCTTCTTGCAACGCGGCGACGCCTCCGTTAGGGAACGACGCCTCTGGGCCTACCACGCCCCCGTCGCCGGCACCTGTTACTTCGACTGGCCCGCCGGTGGCGGTGCCAAGTGCCTGCTTGAAATGCTCGGCTACAATCACGCCAACGGTGGAGGAGTTTTCGCCCCTCCCTCCAGATGTCCGGCGAGCAACTGCCCTAACAACTCCCCGCCGCGCGGCAGCACCGTTAGCCTAGCACCGCTGCCGATGACCTTCTGCGTCTCGAGAATCTCGAACATCGCTTCCGCCACCTGGTTGTCTTCGGAAATCTGTTGGAGCGCCTCGCCGACGATCTGCGGGCGGATCGCGGCGGCTTTGGCGAACTCGACGGCGGCTTGCCGTTCGGCGGTGCTGGTGATGATGCTGACCTGGTTGGCACCGTCCTGTTTGATCGCGGAGGTCACTTGGCGCAGGCGGTTGACCACCTTGCTTTCGATCTGGGCGATCATGCCGACGTCGCGGAAATGCACCTTGCGGATGTAGATCGAGCCGAGCTTGTAGCCCCATTCGTGCGACTTGGGGGAGACTTCGTTGCGGACGTTGTCGCTCATCGAGTGGCGGTTCACCATCATCAGCGACAGCGGCATGTTGCTCAGGCAGCGGACGGTCGAGTTGCTGACGTTGGCGGATAGAGAACCGCGCGGGTCGCTGTTTTTGAACAAATAGGCGACCGGATCGCTGATAAACATTTCATGCCAGATGCCGATGCCCATCGGCGCGCCTTCCTCGGAATTGACCGGCTGGCTGCGCAGGTATTCCTGGTCGAGCCGCATGTCGAGGACGTGGCATTTTCCCAGCCAGTCTGACTAACGGCTCGACCTCGGCCTGCGCACGCATGGTTTCGATTTCCACCGCACGGCGCGATTGGACGATCTTTTGGTCGGCGGACGCCTGCGCGAGACTGATGTCCGACGAGACCTGGTTGTAGGCGGTGTTGATCGCCGCAAGCGCCGATTCGACTTCCGGCGGCGGGTCGATGCTGGTGATGAGCGTGGCGTCCAGCACGATGCCATATCTAGCAGCGGACGAGGTACACTCGCTGTCCATGTGCTCGTTGAGGTCGCGCAGGTTCTTGCGCAGGTCGTTGATGGAAATGCCGATGACCGCCGCGCTGTCCGGCATGCCCGCTTCGGTCGGAGCTTGCGGTGCTTCGAAGTTGGCGATCCGCTCGCGCAGCACCGAGACGAAGTAACCCATGACGTGGGCGTAGGGATTTTTGATGCCGAAGATGAACGCGTAGAGGTTGCGCTCGGCGACGCGGAAACGGATCTGGCCGGTTAGGCCGGTGTTGAGCTGGTCCTTGGTCACCGCCTCCAACATCGTGCCGTTGTAATTGGCGGTGGCGTCCTACGGGTCCCACGCCATGTTCACCGTCTCGGTGGCGATCGAGATCTTGTGGATTTTTTCCCACGGCCATTTGAAATACGGCCCGCCCGGCGGGATCACCCGAACCTGCGGATAGCTGTAGCGGTTTTTCTGATCCTCGGTGAGAACGTCCGCAATCGGATCCGCCCGGGTCGTTAGATTGCCGACCCGCTCCGCGCGGCCGAAGCTGGTTTTCACCGCGCGTTGGTTTTGATCGACGGTGTAGATCCCCGCGACGAGGTAGCGCATGAGGAACCAAAAGATAAAGCCGAAGATGAAGCCGAGGATGATGGACATGGCACTGATTTGAACTGTCCGCAGATTTGGGAACATCGCCGTTTCTGCCAAGCACAATCGAGTGACGAAGTATTTGGTTCGGCCGGGTGTGACTGAAAGTGGTGGGCACCAAGGAGCGGCGGACTCCGATCCGCCGTTGCCAATGGTGAGTCGATGACGCAGGGCGAAAGCGCTTATCCATCGGCTGCCCATTGGCATGAGCGATTCGGAGATAGACCTTCCTTGGCCCGGCTGGCTTAGGGGCGGACTAGGTGAGAAATAATTCTTCTAAGAATCTCTCGTTTCGGGTGTCATAGTCGCTGTTATGAAAATCTTGACCTGGATCTGCCTTGTCGTCGCGTTTGCAAATCTCAACCTGATGGCCCAAGATCCTGATTCCCTCCGCGAGGAACGCGACAAGCTTAATGAACGCGGCCTGTGGCGGGATGCGGTGAATTTCTACGAGGAAAAATTGTCGCCGATCTCGGATGAAGGTTCCGGGTCAGACCTTGCACGCGCCACCGAGGCACTCGGCCACTTGAATGCGTGGAAGGAATTCGACGGACTCGTCGAGCGCGCGATTGCCGCGCATCCGGGCAACGCGTCGCTTCTCACTTCGGCGGCGGAGGTCTATCGACGGGCACCGCATTCCGGCAGAATCATCGCCGACGAATTCGAGCGCGACGGGGGCGGTCGATATGGCCGGGGACGCGGGATGGTCGATGACGATTCGACGGCTTCTGCGGGACAATCGGTCGTCACGGAATACCGGGACCAGGTGCGTTCGCTCCAGCTCTTGAGGGCGGCAGTGACGAAGCAGGCGTTTGCTGCGGAGGGCATCCTCGCTTGGCGGGAGATGGCGGCGGTTTTCATGCAGAACGAAGCGTGGAAATTGCAAACGCTCACACCGTTAGAAAGCCTGCCCGAGTGGGGCGAGCCGGGTCCGGAAGGCGGCACGGAAGGGACACCGTGGAATGCTGATAGACCGGTGCTGTATGACGTCCCAGCTTCGTGGGAGGCCGCGACCAACGACGGTCAACGCTGGCGTTTCGCGCTCGCGGAGCAGACCCGCCTCAGCACCGAGGCCGACATGGCGGCAGTGATGATTTCCGGGCGGGCGAAGTTTTCCCGCTCCCAATTCGGCACGGAAACCCTCTCGTCGTATGGTTGGTGGCGGCAGCAGGATCCGGACAGTGCCAAGGGCATTCTTGAAATGGACACGCTCAGCGAGGATGAATGCCTAGCAAAAACCTCGGATGGCGTCCGTCGTTTCAAGCTTCCAGCGGAACATCATTTCATCGCGCTCTATCGGTCGATTCTCGACAACAAGTTGGTGGGTGATACCGCCGGTGACGCGCTGGTTGAAATTTTCCTGAACCGCCGCCAATACGACAAGGCCCGCGAGGTGCTGGAACTAACCATCGCCAACCACGGCCCTGGAAACAAGGATCATCGGAAAAGCACGCTCAAGCAAATCACCGGCAACTGGGGCCGCTTCGAGGCTGCGGAAACCGTGCCGGTCGGCGTGAAGCCCAAGTTGCCGCTGGTGTTCCGCAATGCGGCGAAGATCGCTCTAACCGCCGCGCCGGTGGACATGGATGCCGTCGTGAACGACACCCTCGCCTATCTAAGAAGCAATCCGCGCGAACTCGATTGGCAACGCCTCAATCCCTCGCAGATCGCCAGCCGCCTGATCGCCGGGGACGGAGCGAAATACATCGGCAAGCCCGTCGCTAACTGGAACGTCGCCCTCACCCCGAGCGACAAGCACCGCGACACCCGCGCCGATCTCGAGGTGCCGCTCGACCAAGCCGGTGCCTGGTGGATCAGCGGCGCGGTGGATGGCGGAAACTCGTTTCACACGCTGGTCTGGATTGTGGATTCCGTGCTCGTCCAAAACGACGTGGGCGGCAAGAAGCAATGGTGGATCGCCGATGCTGCCAGCGGGGCACCGGTCGCTCGCTCCGCGATTCAATTCTTCGGCTACCGCGCGGTGAGTCTCGAACGGAAAAACCCGCTCGAACGAAACGTCGATATCCGCACCGAGGACTTTAGCCGTACCACCGATGCCGATGGCAAGACGTTGCTCAAGCCCGGCGATTGGGATGACAACTATCAGTGGCTAGCGATCGCCCGCAAGGAAGGACGATCGACCACGTTCTTCGGGTTCCGGCCCTCTGGCATCGAAATGCCGCAACTCGAGAACGGCAACCGCGACCTCACCTACGGCATCTCGGATCGCCCGCTTTACAAGCCCGGCGACACCGCGCATCTGAAATTCTATTTGCGCAATGTCGGCTACTTCGAACCGGACGAATCGAAGTGGGCTAACCAATCCGGCACCCTCGTCCTCACCAACGGCCGCGGCGAGGAAGTGATGAAAATCGAAAAGCTCAAGACCGACGCGTTCGGGGCCGTCGAAAGCGAGGTCGTCATTCCCAAGGACGCGGTGCTCGGGATGTGGAACGCGACATTTCAAATCGGCGACCAAATCGCCGCAACGATTGGCCTACGCGTCGAAGAATACCGCAAGCCGGAATATGAGGTGAAGGTCGAGGCGCCGGACGCGCCGGTGAAGCTTGGCGACAAGTTCATGGCGACGATCAAAGCTACCTATTTCCACGGTTCGCCGGTTAGAAATGCCAACGTCGAGATCATCGTCAAGCGCGGTTCCATCGGTGAGCGTTGGTTTCCGGTCTGGCGTTGGGATTGGCTCTATGGCGCGGGCGCATGGTGGAACGGCAGCGAGGCATCCTGGCATCCCGGATGGAAAAACTGGGGCTGCCTCCCGCCGCATCCGCCGTGGTGGCAGGGCAACCGCTGGACGCCCGACGAACTCGTGATGAAGCGCAACGTGCCGATTGGTCCCGACGGCACCGCGAAGATCGAGATCGACACCGCGTCTGCCAAGGCGATCCAAGGCGACATGGACGCGAGATACACGATCGAGGCCCGCGTCGTCGATGCCTCGCGCCGTGAGGAACGCGGCACTGGTTCGGTGATTGCCGCCCGCAAGCCGTTCGAGGTCATCGTCTGGACGAATCGCGGCTATGCCCGCGCCGGCGAGCAAATCGAGGCGACGGTTTCCGCCGCCACTCTCGCCGGAAAACCGGTGGTGGGTGCGAAAGGCAAGCTCGTGATATTCAAACTAACTGGCGGTGAGAATGGCCGCATCGATGAAAAGGAAATCCAGTCGTTCGCTGTAGAAACCGACGCCCAGGGCGAGATTCACCAGCGCTTTGCTGCGCCAGTCACCGGCCAATATCGGCTCGCTGCTAGTTTAACATTCAATGGCGGTGAGCCGGCGGAAGGTGCCACCATTCTCAACGTCCAAGGCCCAGGCCGCAGCGAGCCTGCGGATTGGCATTTCGGCCCGCTCGAACTCATCGCCGACAAGCCTGCCCACGCGCCCGGCGAAGTTTTGAAACTCCGAGTCAACAGCGACCAGAACAACGCCAACGTCTGGCTCTTCCTCCACGTCGCGGGCACCGCCGGACGCGAAGCCCGCCGCATCCAGCTCGATGGCAAGAGCCTCGAAGTGGAAGTGCCGCTCGATCTGCGAGATATGCCTAATATGTTTATTGAAGGTATTACCGTCCACGGCGCGAAGGTGCATTCGGCGGTCCGCCAGATTTTGCTGCCACCCGTTAGCAAGCTCGTCGAGGTCACGCTCGAACCCGCGAAGAACCGGGTGAAGCCACGCGAGACATCCGCGCTGCGGGTGACCTTGCGGGATGCCGAGGGCAAGCCCGTCACCGGCACTGCGGTCCTGGCGATCTATGACAAATCACTCGAAGCGATCACCGGCGGTTCGAACGTGGGTTTGATCTATGAGAATTTTTGGACTTGGAAGAACAACTATTACCCGGGAAACATTTTCGCGACCATCCCCGGCTCGCCGGGAAATCTCGTTCGTCCGAAAGTGGAGCGGATGCTTCCTCTCGGGCGCTTCGGGGATGAAGGGCGCTATCTGGGCAAGGACGGTCCCATGGGTGGTGCGAGAAGCAGGATGATGGGGAGCGATAGTGTTGCGGATGCCGCCGCGCCGATGGTCATGTCCACCGCGATGCCGATGGAGGACAAGAAGGAGATGACAGGAGCTGCCGCAGGCGAGGAGGTTCCTAACGCCAATCCCATCCTCGTCCGCAAGGATTTCGCGGATCTGTTAAAATGGTCCGGCGCGATCCAAACCGACGCCGAGGGCCGGGCCGAGATCCCGCTGGAATACCCGGACAACCTCACCACTTGGAAAGCCCGCGTTTGGGTGTTAGGGAAGGGAACTCAAGTCGGCGAGGGCAGCGCGGAAATCATCACGTCCAAGGAATTGTTAGTCCGCTTGCAGGCCCCGCGTTTCCTAGTGGAGCGTGACGAGTCCGTCTTCAGCGCGGTGGTTCAAAATGACCATGACGCGGCCAAGACGGTGAAGGTTTCTATAGAACTCGATGGCAACACGCTCGAAGCCATCGACGGCGCGCCACAGACAGTGGAGATCGCGGCGAAGTCGGAAGCCCGCGTCGATTGGCGGGTCAAAGCGCTGCACGAAGGCGAGGCGACCTTCCGCATGCGCGCCGATTCCGGCGACGATGGCGACGCGGTCGAGCGCAAGCTGCCGGTTCTTGTCCACGGCATGCTCCGCCACGACGCGTGGAGTCGCACCGTCGAGCCGGGCGCGGATTCCGCGAAGATCCAGCTCGAAGTGCCGGCACAACGGCGGCCCGACCAATCGAAACTAACCGTCCGTTTTTCACCGACCATCGCCGGTGCGGTGGTGGATGCGATTCCCTATCTCGCCAGCTATCCGTATGGCTGCACCGAGCAGACGTTGAATCGCTTCGTACCCGCCGTGATCGCGCAAAAGATGTTGAATGATCTCAAGATCAACCTTGCCGAGGTGAAGGCGAAGCGCACCAACCTCAACCCGCAGGAGTTAGGCAATTCCGCCGAGCGTGCCGCGCAGTGGAAGCAGTGGCAGACGAACCCGGTGTTCGATGAAGTGGAAATGAAAATGATGGTCGCGAAGGGGATTGAAAAACTCATGTCCATGCAAGTCTCTGATGGCGGCTGGGGCTGGTTTTCCGGTTATGGCGAGGTTTCCTATCCGCATACCACGGCGGTTGTTGTCCATGGATTGTTAGTCGCGAAGCAGAACGGCGCGGCGATTCCCGATCCTATGTTGAACGCCGGCATCGGCTGGCTGATGGCCTATGAACGCAAGCAAACCGCCGCCTTGCAACTCCATGTCGAGCGCGAGGCGCTGCGCCAGGAAGGGAAGAAGATCAAGGACGACAACAAGTATGAGAAATCGAAGTGCGATGCGATGGACGCGTTCGTCCGGATGGTGCTGGGCGAGGCGAAGCGCGACTCGGAGCCGATGCTCGCGTTTCTCTATCGGGACCGCGTCGATTTGCCGGTTTATGCCAAGTGCTTGTTAGCACTCGAACAGCACCGCAAGGGCGACGAGGCCCGCCGCGACGAGGTGATGAAGATGATTTTCCAATTCCTCAAGCGCGACCCGGAGAACCAAACCACTTACCTCGATCTCCAGAACACCAACTATTGGTGGAACTGGTATGGCAGCGAGGTGGAAGCGCACGCGTGGTATCTCAAGTTGTTAGCCGCCGTGAAGCCGAACGATGCCGACACCCGCGGGCTGGTGAAATATCTGGTGAACAACCGTAAGCACGCGACTTACTGGGAATCCACTCGTGACACCGCGTTCGCGATCGAGGCCATCGCCAGCTATTTCAAGGCCAGCGGCGAGGACGCGCCCGAGATGGAGGTCGATGTCCTTCTCGACGGAAAATCGCAGCGCAAGGTTTCCATCAACCGGGAAAACCTGTTCACCTTCGATGGCACGGTGACTCTATCAGGCGATGCGGTGACCACCGGCAAGCATGAGATCGAGTTGAAGAAATCCGGCAAAGGCACGCTCTATGCCAATGCCTATCTGGAAGTTTTCACGCTCGAGGACAAACTCCGCGCAGCCGGGCTCGAAGTGAAAGTCACCCGCCGCATTTCCAAACTCATCGCCTTGGAAAAGGAAACGGAAGTCCCGGATGCCACCGGCCTCGTCACGAAACAACAGGTCGAGCGTTTCCGCCGCGAACCGCTAACTGACGGTGCCAAGCTCGCCTCGGGCGACCGCGTGGAGGTGGAACTCATCCTCGAAAGCAAGAACGACTACGAATACCTGATTTTCTCCGACGCCAAAGCCGCCGGATTCGAGGCCCTCGACGCGCTGAGCGGCTACGTCGGCGGCAGTGGCTTGAGCGCTTACATGGAGCCACGCGATCAAACGGTGGATTTCTTCATCCGTGTCCTGCCGCGCGGGACTAACACGCTCCGCTATCAGCTCCGGGCCGAGGCACCGGGGATTTACAAAGCCCTCCCCGCCACGGCGGAAGCGATGTATGCCCCCGAACTGAGAGGGAACTCGGAGGATCTGCGGATAGAGATTGCGAAGTAGTGCCTTCCACTCCTTGGACTGCGGTGGCGCTATCGCTTCCCACCGCAGTCCAAGGGGG